>NZ_JBIVDY010000015.1:0-236815 GCF_044747365.1 Kitasatospora sp. NPDC090091 | reverse complement strand
CCTATGTAATTGTTTGAGAGGGTTTGTACCCCGCCGCTCACGCCCCTCGCCCGCCCCCGCGGGGGGCCGGCGCCGGGGCCGCCCCCGGGGCCCCGGGGGGGGCCGCCCGCCGGGGGCGCCCCCGACGGGGGTGGAACGGCGGAGCGGAACCACCTCGGCGACGGCCGGGGAGAACGCGGTGTCCGAAAGGGAGGAACGGAACGGTGGTGTGGCGCACACCTGGCGGGGAGCGGCTTGGAGCTGGTCGCGGGGTGCGGGAGGATCGTCGGGACCGCACCGCGAAGGGCCCGTGCCGATGACCACACTCGACCACACCGCGACCGCTCCCGAGCTGCCCTCGCCCGGCCCGTCCGTGCCTGCCGACGGGGCCACTTCCCCGGCCCCTTCGAGCGCTGCGGCCCCGACGTCCGCGGCGTCCGGCCCGGTCGGCGAGGCCGCCGGACGCTGCTCGGTCACGGGGGCGGACGGCGGGGTCTGCGGCACCGCCCGACCGGACAGCGTGCCCCGGCCGCGCAGCAGTGCCGACCACGAGTACGACGGCGGCCAGGGCGAGCCCGCCGACGGAGCCCTGGGTTTCGTACGCCTGCAGCCGCCCGTCGAACCCGCCCAGGACCGGGCGGTCCCCGTCCTGCGCGCCGCGCAGGAGGAGCCGCGGGCGGTCCCGACCAGGCGTCCTTCGCCCTCCCGGCGGCTGCGCCGGATGCACCCCGGAGCGGCACCCGCGAGCCGCGCCGGAGCCGGCGAGGCGGAGGCGACGTCGGCGCCGGCCGCGCCGGGCGGCCCGACCGTCGATCGGACGGCCGGCACCGCAGACAAGGGGCCGGGGGCCGGCGCCGTTCGAGGACCGGCTCCCGCAGCCGGCGGTGCGGGCCGGACCGGCGGAGGCGGCGCCGCTCCGGCGGGTGCCGAAACGCCGCTGGGCATCCTGATCGGCGGCACGCCGAACCTCCCCGAGGAGCACCGGGCGATCCGGGTGACGGTCGAGCTGATCAAGGTCGGCCGCGGCACCGTTCTGGTGGTGCTGCCCGCGTGGCGGCCGGCCATCGCCGTCTCGGTACCCACCGAGCAGTTGCTGCACGCCACCGGTCTCGGCTTCGACCGCCTGGCCGGCACGCAGCTGTCGGTGCTGATCAACCCCGATGCGCTGCACGACCGGGAGCTCGACCTGCACGGCTGGCAGGCCGGCCCGACCGTACGGACGGTCCGGCGCGGCCCGCGGCCGGCGCCGTAGCGGGCCGCCCGCGGCGGCAGCGGGTGGTCAGGCGGTCGGTGCCGGGGCGTTGGGGATGTAGCCGAGGTGCACGGGGACCGGTTCGCGCCGGTCGGAGAGCCAGCCGTCCCTGACATCGGCCAGCAGCTCCGGGAGCCGGGGCGGCCAGAGCGCATCCGCGTCCGGGTCGGCGAGATCGGACGGCGTCCACCAGCGCCAGTCCAGGATCAGGTCGGCGGTGTGCACCGCGCTGACGTCACCGACCGGCCCCCTGTGCGGACCGCTGGCCAGGTAGATGTGCTCGTGCTGGCGGACCCGGATGCCGTGCCAGGTGAAGTCGTGCTCCCAGGTGCAGAGCAGCGGACCGGGTTCGAGGTCGGTCCAGCCGGTCTCCTCCCAGAGCTCGCGCCGCGCGCCGGCCCACGGCGTCTCGCCCGGTTCGATGCCGCCGCCGGGCATCGTCCAGTGCACGCCGACCTCGATGTTGTCGGAGCGGAGGAGGAAGACGGAGCCGTTCTCGTCGAGGACCACGGTCCGGGCCGCCTGCCTGGGGGTCCGCTTCGTGCGCAACAGATTTCGCATCGGGCCACTCTCGCAGCGCCGCCGCCGGAGCGTCGACCGGATTCCGTCGGACGCACGGGTGTTGGCCCCACCGCTCACCGCGCCCACCCGTACGCTGACGCCCATGCCCGCACCAGCGATCATCTTCCCGGCCGACCCGCTCCGTCCCCGCCGACCGGACCCGCACTTCGCCTGGGAGGCCCGGATGCTCCGGGAGTTGGGCGGCGAGCAGTACCTCGTCGACCACGACGCCCTGCTCGCCGGGGAGGCGGAGGACGCGGTCCGACTGGTACCGCGGGGCTGCGGCCCGGTCTGGTACCGGGGTTGGATGATCCCGTCCGCCGACTACGCCGCCTTCGCCCGGGCGCTGGCCGACCGCGGCGCCAACCTGCTGACCAGCGCCCCCGCCTACGCCTCGGCGCACGAACTGCCCGGCTGGTACGACGTGTTCGAGGGCGCCACCCCGCCGAGCGTCTGGATCCCGCTGGCCCCGACGGCCGGCCGGCCCGGCCCCGAGCAGCTGGCGGCGGCCGTGGCGCGGCTCGGCGGGCACGGACCGGCGATCGTCAAGGACTACGTGAAGTCCCGCAAGGACGAGTGGGA
Source organism: Kitasatospora sp. NPDC090091 (assembly GCF_044747365.1). Lineage (NCBI taxonomy): Bacteria > Bacillati > Actinomycetota > Actinomycetes > Kitasatosporales > Streptomycetaceae > Kitasatospora > Kitasatospora sp. NPDC090091. Next base: position 234,441 of record NZ_JBIVDY010000015.1, on the reverse strand, counting down.
CGAGGCCTGCTACATCCCGGAGTTGGCCGACCCGGCCGCGGTCGGGCGGGTCGTGGCGCGCTTCGTCGATCTGCAGGGCGACTTCCTGGCGGGCGGCGTGGTGCTGCGCCGGTTCGAGGAGTTCGCCCGGACCGACGGCACCGCCGTCGACGGGGCGAACGGTCCGAGGGACGGCGAGCCGGCGGGCGGCACGACGGAGGCGAGGGCGTCCGACGGGAACGGGGCTGGTGGGAACGGAGCCGACGGGAACGGGGCCGGTGGGAACGGCCGGGCGGTCGAGGCCCGGGTGTGGTGGCTGGACGGCGAGCCCGTCCTGGTCGGACCGCACCCCGACGCTCCGGAGCAGTCCGCGGAGCCGGACCTCACCGAGGTCAGGCCGCTGGTCCGCGCGCTGGGCTGCCGCTTCGTCACCACCGACCTCGCCAGCCGGGCCGACGGCTCCGGCTGGCGGGTGGTGGAGGTGGGCGACGGCCAGGTCAGCGGCCTGCCCCGCGGGATCGACGTGACCGGACTGCTCTTCGCACTGCTCGCCGCCTGAGGCGGCGGGCCCGGCCCCGACCTGGGTGACCGGACCCGCCAGACCGGCCTACCCCGCCACCGGAGCGGGGGCCGGAGCGGGGGCCGGGTGGCCGTCGGCGATGAACGCCTGCCAGAGCCGCGCGTACACGCCGCCCAGGGCGAGCAGCTCGGTGTGCGTGCCGTCCTCGACCACCTTGCCGTGGTCGAGGACGACGACCCGGTCGGCCCGCTCGGCGGTGGTGAGGCGGTGTGCGATCACCAGGGTGGTGCGGCCGCCGCTGAGTCGGTCGGAGGCGTGGTTGACGGCCGCCTCGGTGGCCAGGTCGAGCGCCGCGGTGGCCTCGTCCAGCAGCAGGATGTCCGGATCGACCAGCTCGGCCCGGGCCAGCGCGATCAGCTGGCGCTGCCCCGCCGAGAGGTTCCGGCCGCGGCCGGTGACCTCGTGGTCGTAGCCGCCCGAGAGCTTGACGATCATGTCGTGCGCGCCGACCGCGCGGGCCGCCTCCTCGACCTCCGCCGCCGAGGCCGAGGGCCGCCCGTAGGCGATCGCCTCGCGCACCGTGCCCGCGAACAGGTACGCCTCCTGCGGCACCACGCCGAGTCGGTGCCGGTACCGGGCGAGGTCGTAACGGGTCAGGTCGACGCCGTCCACCCGTACGGTGCCGGCGGTGGCGTCGTAGAACCGGGCGACCAGCTTGACCAGCGTCGACTTGCCGGCGCCGGTCTCGCCGACCAGCGCCACCGTCTGCCCTGCGGGAACGTGCAGGGTGACGCCGGTGAGCACGTCCGGGGCCCTGTCGGCGCCGCCGTTGTAGGCGAAGCTGACGTCCTCGAAGTCGATCTCGCCGCGGAGGCGCTCGCGCACGGGCACCGCGTCGGCGGCCTCGGCCGTGGTGGTCGGGGTGCGCAGCAGCTCCCGGATCCGGCCCAGACCGACGGCCGCCTGCTGGTAGCCGTCGAAGACCTGCGAGAGCTGGTTCACCGGGGCGAAGAACAGGTCGATGTAGAGCAGGTAGGCGACCAGGGCGCCGACCGTCAGCGTGCCCGCGTCGACCCGCTCGGCGCCCACGATCAGCACCAGCGCGGCGGCCACGCTGGAGAGGAACTGGACGAACGGGAAGTACAGCGAGATGTAGAGCTGCGCCCGGACCCGGGCCTCGCGGTAGGCGATGCCGCGGGCGACGAAGCGGTCGGTGTTGGCGTCCAGCCGGCGGAAGGCCTGGACGATCCGCATGCCGGCGACGTTCTCCTGGAGGTCCGCGTTGACCGTGCTGATCAGGTCGCGCGAGATCTCGTACTGGGCCTTGGACTTCTTGCGGAAGACCAGCGTCGCGGCCACCAGCAGCGGCAGCACGGCGAAGACCACCAGGGCCAGGCCGGCGTCGATGACCAGCAGGGCGCCGAAGATGCCGAAGAAGGTGAGCAGGCTGACCACGGCGGTGACGACACCGGTCTGCAGGAAGGACGTCAGCGAGTCCAGGTCCGTGGTCATCCGGGTCATGATCCGGCCGGACAGCTCGCGCTCGTAGTAGTCCAGGCCCAGCCGGTTGAGGTGGCTGAAGATCTTGAGTCGGAGGGTGTACAGCACGCGCTCGCCGGTGCGGCCGCTGACCCGGTTCTCGGCGCTCTGCACCAGCCAGTCCAGCAGGACGACCACCAGCGCGGTCAGCGCGGCGACGGTCACGCCCGACATCAGCGCCTTGCTCACGCCGTCGTCGATGCCGTGCCGGATCAGGACCGGCAGCACCAGGTTGGCGCCCGCGTCGAGGGCGACCAGCAGCAGGGCGAGGGCCAGTGGACGACGGAACGGGCGCAGCAGGCGGCGGAGGGTGAAGTCCGGGTCGCCGGCCTCGGCCTCGGCACGGGGTATCGCGGGGGTGTCGGTGGCCGGCGGGAGCTCGGCGACCTTGGCGATCAGGTCGGGGGCGGCGGTGCGGGCCGCCTTGGTCAGGGCCGCGGTCGGCAGGTCGGGTGCAGGCCGCGGGGTGGGGGTGTCCGCGGAGGTGGCGGGGGCGTTCCCGGTCGTCGGCGCGGTGGGCTCGGCGGAGGCGGCGGCGGTGGTGGCCGGGGTGGCGCCGGCCGTGGCGGCTGCGTCGGCCGGAGCTCCGGCGCCGACGGCGGCGTCCGCCCCGGGGGCGGCCCGGCCGCCGGTGCGGTCGGCCTCGTGGTCGGAAATCAGCGCCCGGTACCGGGGACATCGGGCGTCGAGCTCCTCGTGCGTCCCGATGTCCAGCAGCCGGCCGTGGTCCAGGACGGCGATCCGGTCGGCGAGCTGGAGGGTGGAGCGGCGGTGGGCGATCAGCAGGGTGGTGCGGCCGGCCATGACCGACCGCAGCGCGTCGTGGATCTCCGCCTCGATCTGCGGGTCGACCGCCGAGGTGGCGTCGTCGAGCAGCAGGATCCGCGGGTCGGTGAGGATGGCCCGGGCCAGGGCGATGCGCTGGCGCTGGCCGCCGGAGAGCGTGAGGCCCTGTTCGCCGACCTTGGTCTCGTAGCCGTCGGGCAGTTGTCGGACGAACTCGTCGGCCTGCGCCGCGCGGGCGGCCGCCTCGACCTGCTCGTCGGTGGCGTCGGGCCGCCCGTACGCGATGTTGGTGCGGACGGTCTCGGAGAACAGGAAGCTCTCCTCGGGCACGATGCCGACGGCCGCCCGGACCGAGTCGAGGGTGAGGTCGCGCAGATCGTGGCCGTAGAGGCGGACCGCGCCGGCCGCCGGGTCGTAGAAGCGCGGCACCAGTTGCGCCACGGTCGACTTGCCCGAACCGGACGCCCCGACCAGGGCCAGGGTCTCGCCGGGGGCGAGCTTCAGGTCGAGCCCGTGCAGCACGGGTGCCGGGTGCTCGGGGTCGTAGCGGAACTCGACCCGGTCGAACTCCAGTGCCACGTCGGGGGTGCGGGCGCCGACCGCCCGCGGGGCCGGGCCGGACGCGCCGGTGGTGGCGGTGGCAGCGCCGGCAGTGGCCGCGTCGGTCGCGGCGGCGGACTCTGCGGAGCCGGACCCTGCGGAGGAGGACGCGGTGAGGTCGAGGACCACCGCGTCCGGACGCTCCTGCACCAGCGGCCGTTCGTCGATCAGCTGGAGCACCCGCTCCACGCCCGCCCGGGCCTGCTGGCCGACCGTGATCACCATGGTCAGCATCCGGACCGGGCCGGTCATCTGGGCCACGTAGGTGGAGAAGGCCACGAAGGTGCCGAGCGAGACCCGGCCGTCCACGGCCAGCCAACCGCCGAAGGCCAGCACCGCGACCTGGGCCAGCGCCGGGATCGCCTGCATCGCCGGGTTGTAGCGGCTGTTCAGGCGGATCGAGCGCAGCCGGGCCGCGAAGAGGTTGCGCGACGCCGCCTCCAGCTTGTCCAGCTCCTGGGCCTCCTGGCCGAAGCCCTTGACCACCCGCACGCCGCCGATCGCCTCGTCGACCACGCCGGCAACGGCCGCGGCCTCCTGCTGGGCGGCCCAGGTGGACGGGAACAGGCGCTTGCGGCTCAGCACCGAGACCCACCACAGCGCCGGGCCCATGACCAGCGCGATCAGGGTGAGCGGCGGCGAGAGCCAGACCATCACGGCCAGCGACATGACGAACATCAGCAGGTAGCCGGTCATCATCGGCAGCATCGACAGCAGGCCGTTGATCAGCTGCAGGTCGGACGTGGCGCGGCCGACCACCTGGCCGGTGTCCAGCCGGTCCTGCCGGTGGCCGTCGAGCCGGCCGAGCGAACGGAACAGGTCGCTGCGCATGTCGTGCTGGACGTCGAGGGCGAGCTGCCCGCCGTAGTACCGGCGCACCTGGGTGCAGGCGAACACCAGCACCGCCGCCAGCAGCAGGACGACGGCCCACGGGGCCAGCGACCGGGTGTGCGCGGTGATGACGTCGTCGATGATCAGCTTGGTGACCAGCGGGACCAGGGCCGTGACGGCCATGCCGACCAGGGAGGCGCCGAAGGCCAGCAGCACGCTGCGCCGCGACCGCCAGCAGTAGCCGATCAGCCGCCGCAGCCAGCCCGGACCGTCGGCTCCGCCGTCCTTCGGCCCGCCGCTGCCGGGTACGCCGTCGCCGGGCACCGGGCCGCCAGGCGTGCCGTCCGCGGGTCTGCCTCTGCCGTCCCGCGGCGCACCGGTGCCGGCCGGCTCGCCCGTGGTGCCCTGCGTGCCGGTTCGGGTGCCGCTCGGGGAAAGCTCCACCGTAGATCCGTGAGTCTCAGGCATATTTAGGGATGCTAACCATTCCGTCGGGTGGCCGCCATGGCTTTGTCCGGGACCGTCCGGCCAGAGCGTGCCGGGCGTCCGGTCCGGCGGAGGAGCCAACAGCCGGCGGCCTGCGGTGATTCCCGACCGCACGCCGCCCTGGCCGTGTCGCCGGAGTGGACGACTTCCAGGGTGGACGATGATGCGCCCCGCGCCCACCTGCCACCGGCGCAGCCGCCGGTCCGACCCTCGACCCAGGACCCGCCCGAGGCCTGCCGCAGAACCGCCCGGGGCCGGCTCCCGGCCCGGTCAGTCGGCGGCTCCGGCGGCTCGGGCGGCGACATCGGCCCCGGCGCCGCGGGCGTCGGCCCCGGAGGCCGCGCCGGCCGCCGCGGAGAAGGCGCCGTGGGCGAGGCTGTGCAGCAGCGCCGCCATGCCGTCGCGCTGCAGACCGGCGACCCGGTCGTCCTGGACGGGGTTCGGGCCGAGGCTGTGCGGGGTCGAGTTGATCAACCCGAAGACGGCGTGCACGGCGGCCCGGGCGACCGGTTCGGCCGCGGGCTCGGCCAGCGCCGGGTAGGCGCGCCGGACCGCGTCCACCCACAGCTCCAGGTAGCCGCGCTGGAGCCGGCGAACCGTGCGGCGGTCCTCCTCCTTGAGGTTCAGCAGCTCGCGGTCGTGCAGGGTGATCAGGTCGCGGTCGTCGAGCGCGAACTCGACGTGGCCGCCGATCAGCGCGTCCAGCGCCTCGGCCGCGCCGTCGCCGCTGCCCGCCCGGCGGCGCCCCTCCTCCAGCAGGCGCTCGCTGATCCCGATCAGCAGGTCGGCGAGCATCGCGTCCTTGCCGGCGAAGTGCCGGTAGAGGCCCGGCCCGCTGATGCCGACGGCCTTGCCGATCTCGTCGACGCCGACACCGAGGAAGCCGCGGGCGGCGAACAGCCGGGCCGCCTCCTTGCGGATCTGGTCACGGCGTGGGAGCGCGGAGGCGGCGGGGACGTTCGGCATGCTGCCCATCGTAGACAGTCGGGTTATCGACCGTTAACCTGGGCGGCACGAGTTAACGCTCATTAACGTTGGGGGTCGCGGGCTCACCCGGCTCTGCCACCCACCTGGTGCCGAGGGCAAGGGAGCTCTTGGGAATGGTCATCTCCACCGCCGGCGTACCCGCCGGCGTCAACGGCAGCACGCCCGGCGCGGGCGCCTTCGGCCCGGGCGGCGCAGCCGCCGGGTCCGTCGCGCCGGGGGCCGCGGCTCCCGCGCCCCGGCTCGGCACCGCCGTCGATCCGGGCTCCGAGGCCTACCGCGCGAACACCGAGGCCCACCGGGCCCTGGTCGCCGAGCTGCGCGAGAAGCTCGGCACGGCCGCGCTCGGCGGCGGGGCCAAGGCCCGGGCCCGCCACACCTCCCGGGGCAAGCTGCTCCCGCGCGACCGCGTCGACACCCTGCTCGACCCGGCGTCCCCCTTCCTCGAACTGGCCCCGCTCGCGGCGGACGGGATGTACGACGGCGCCGCCCCGGCGGCGGGCGTCATCGCCGGCATCGGCCGGGTCGCCGGACGCGAGGTGGTCGTCGTCGCCAACGACGCCACCGTCAAGGGCGGCACGTACTACCCGATGACGGTGAAGAAGCACCTGCGCGCCCAGGAGGTCGCGCTGGAGAACCGCCTGCCCTGCATCTACCTCGTGGACTCCGGCGGCGCCTTCCTCCCGATGCAGGACGAGGTCTTCCCCGACCGCGACCACTTCGGCCGGATCTTCTACAACCAGGCCCGGCTCTCCGCCGCGGGCATCCCGCAGATCGCCGCCGTGCTCGGCTCGTGCACCGCGGGCGGCGCGTACGTCCCGGCGATGAGCGACCAGGCCGTCATCGTCCGCAACCAGGGCACGATCTTCCTCGGCGGACCGCCGCTGGTGAAGGCCGCCACCGGCGAGGTGGTCACCGCCGAGGAGCTGGGCGGTGGCGAGCTCCACTCCCGGACCTCCGGGGTCACGGACCACCTGGCCGAGGACGACACCCACGCGCTGTCCATCGTCCGCACCATCGTCGCCGGGCTCGGCCCGCGCCCGGCCAGGCCGTGGCCGCTCGAACCGGCCGAGCCGCCCGCTATCGACCCGGCCGGCCTCTACGGGGCCGTCCCGGTCGACCCGCGCACCCCGTACGACGTGCGCGAGGTGATCGCCCGGCTGGTCGACGGCAGCCGCTTCGCCGAGTTCAAGGCCGACTACGGCGCGACCCTCGTGACCGGCTTCGCCCGGATCCACGGCCACCCGGTCGGCATCGTCGCCAACAACGGCGTGCTCTTCTCCGAGTCCGCCGTCAAGGGCGCCCACTTCATCGAGCTGTGCGACCAGCGGGGCATTCCCCTCCTCTTCCTGCAGAACATCACCGGGTTCATGGTCGGCCGGCAGTACGAGGCGGGCGGCATCGCCAAGCACGGCGCCAAGATGGTCAACGCCGTCGCCTGCACCCGCGTCCCGAAGCTGACCGTGGTGATCGGCGGCTCGTACGGAGCCGGCAACTACTCGATGTGCGGCCGCGCCTACTCGCCCCGCTTCCTCTGGATGTGGCCGGGCGCCAAGATCTCCGTCATGGGCGGCGAGCAGGCCGCGTCCGTCCTGGCCACCGTCCGCCGCGACCAGCTGGAGGCTCACGGCGAGGAGTGGCCGACCGCCGCCGAGGAGGAGTTCAAGCGCCCGGTCCGCGAGCAGTACGAGCGCCAGGGCAGCGCGTACTACGCCACCGCCCGGCTCTGGGACGACGGCGTGATCGACCCGATGGACACCCGCACCGTCGTCGGTCTCGCCCTCACCGCCTGTGCCAACGCCCCGCTCCCGGCACCCGGCCCGTACGGCGTCTTCCGGATGTGACCCGCACCGGGGCCGGCCCCGCCCGGCCCCGGCCGTCCGGCCGCCACCCCTCCCCGACCACCTCCTTCGTACGGCCCCCCTGACCCGGAGGAACGCCTCCCATGTTCGACACAGTTCTGGTCGCCAACCGCGGCGAGATCGCCCTCCGGGTGATCCGCACCCTGCGGCTGCTCGGCGTGCGCTCCGTCGCCGTGTTCAGCGACGCCGACGCCGACGCGCCCCACGTCCGCGAGGCCGACACCGCGGTCCGGCTCGGACCGGCCGACCGCAGCGACAGCTCGGCCGCCGAGACCTACCTGCGGACCGACCAGATCCTCGACGCCGCCCGCCGCACCGGCGCCCAGGCCGTCCACCCCGGCTACGGCTTCCTCGCCGAGAACGCCGCCTTCGCCCGCGCCTGCGCCGACGCCGGCCTGGTCTTCATCGGACCTCCTCCCGCCGCGGTCGAGCTGATGGGCGACAAGATCAACGCCAAGGAGGCCGTCCGCGCCGCCGGCGTCCCGGTGGTGCCGGGCAGCCGGGCGACCGCGCCGACCGACGAGGAACTCGTCGCGGCCGCCGACGAGATCGGGTACCCGGTCCTGCTCAAGCCGTCCGCCGGCGGCGGCGGCAAGGGCATGCGCCTGGTCCGCGACCCGGCCGAGCTGCCCACCGAGATCGCCGCCGCCCGGCGGGTCGCCCGCACCGCCTTCGGCGACGACACCCTGCTGCTGGAGCGCTGGGTCGACCGGCCCCGCCACATCGAGGTGCAGGTGCTGGCCGACGCCCACGGCACCACCGTCCACCTCGGCGAGCGCGAGTGCAGCCTGCAGCGCCGCCACCAGAAGCTGATCGAAGAGGCACCCTCCGTCCTGCTCAACGCCGAGACCCGGGCCGCGATGGGCGCCGCGGCCGTGCGCGCCGCGGAGTCGTGCGGCTACACCGGGGCCGGCACCGTGGAGTTCATCGTCCCCGGCATCGACCCGGACTCCCCCGCCCCCGCCGAGGGGGTACGGGACTTCTTCTTCATGGAGATGAACACCCGCCTCCAGGTGGAACACCCCGTCACCGAACTCGCCGTCGCCGTCACCGCCCCGCTCCCGGGCGCAGCGGCGGCCCCGGCCCAGCCCCAGCGGCTGGACCTGGTCGAGTGGCAGGTCCGGATCGCCGCCGGCGAGAGCCTGCCCTTCGCCCAGCCGGACATCTCCTTCCTGGGCCACGCCATCGAGGCCCGCATCTGCGCCGAGGACCCGGAACGGGACTTCCTGCCCACCGGCGGGCGCATCCTGGTACTCGACGAGCCGCAGGGCGAAGGCATCCGGGTGGACTCCGGCGTCACCGCCGGATCCGTCATCACCAGCGCCTACGACCCCATGCTCGCCAAGGTCATCGCCTACGGGCCCGACCGTCCGACCGCGCTGCGCCGCCTCCGCGCCGCGCTGGCCGACACCCGGATCCTCGGCGTGACCACCAACACCGGCTTCCTGCGGCGACTGCTCGCACACCCCGAGGTCGCCGCCGGCCGCCTCGACACCGGCCTGGTGGAGCAGACGGCCCAGCAGCAGCCCGCACTGCTGGCCTCCGCCTACTCCCCGGCCCGGACCGCCGACACCACTTCCGCCACTCCTTCCACCGCCGGTTCCGCCAGCTCCGCCGATACCGCAGGCTCCGCCGGTTCCGCCGACGCTCCGTCGCCGGCGCACCTCCTCTACTACGCGGCCGCGCTCGCACGGCACCTGGACCTCACCCCCGCCACCGACGGCGGCGGCTGGACCGACCCCTTCTCCCTCCCGTCGGGCTGGCGCCTCGGGGGCGACGCCGCCTGGACCACCCACCGCCTCCGCGCCTCCGGCCAGGAACCGGTGGCGGTGAGCGTCCGTCCGATCACTGCGAGCAACGTAGCGGAGCCCACTGACAATCGGCCGGGCGTCACCCCGGAGGTGGAGGTCCGGCTCGGCGACGGGCCGGTCCACCGCGCCCGCGCCGTGCGCACCGGCGACCGCCTGCACCTCACCGCGGCCGGTCTGCAGACCACCTTCGCCCTGGCCGCCGACGGTGCCCCCAACCCCGTGGGCGGTCCGGTCACCTGGCTCGGCATCGACGGCGACGCCTGGCCGCTGCACGCGTACGACCCGGTCGGCGAGAGCGCCGCCGGCGGCGCCGCCCACCACGGCGCGCTCACCGCCCCGATGCCGGGCACCGTCACCGTCGTGAAGACGGCGGCCGGCGAGCAGGTCCGCCGGGGCCAACCCCTGCTCGTCCTGGAGGCCATGAAGATGGAACACGTGATCGCCGCCCCGCACGACGGCACGGTGACCGAGCTGCGGGCCACCGCCGGCGCCACCGTCGCCATGGAGGAGCTGCTGGTCGTGGTCGCCCCGGACGAGGACGGCCCCGCCGAGCAGGCGGCCGGCCGGGACGCCGGCGCGGTCGCGGCCGAGGTGACGCCGTGACCGCCGACGCGCCCTCCGCTGCGCACGAGCCCGACGCCCTCGACCTCGGCCTGCCCGACCCCGTTCGCGACCCGGGCCTGCCCGCGCAGGTGCGGATCCACGAGGTCGGCCCGCGCGACGGGCTGCAGAACGAGAGCGGCCTCGTCCCCGTCGAGGTCAAGGCCGAGTTCATCGCCCGGCTCGCGGCCGCCGGCCTGGGCACGGTCGAGGCGACCAGCTTCGTCCACCCGAAGTGGGTGCCCCAGCTTGCCGACGCCGAGGAACTGGTGCCCCGGCTCGCCGACCTGCCGGCCCGCCACCCCGGGCTGCGGCTCCCGGTGCTGGTGCCCAACGAGCGCGGCCTCGACCGGGCGCTCGCCCACCACGCCGCCGACATCGCGGTGTTCGCGAGCGCCACCGAGACCTTCGCCCGGCGCAACCTCAACCGCTCGGCGGACGAGGCGATGGCGATGTTCCAGCCGGTCGTGGCGCGCGCCACGGAGGCCGGGATCCGGGTCCGCGGCTACCTCTCGATGTGCTTCGGTGACCCGTGGGAGGGCCCGGTCCCGATCGACCAGGTCGTCGGCTTCGGGGTCCGGCTGCTGGAGATGGGGTGCTTCGAGCTCAGCCTCGGCGACACCATCGGCGTGGCCACGCCGGGCCAGGTCACCGCCCTGCTGGACGGCTTCGCCCGGGCGGGCGTCCCGGCCGAGCGGCTCGCGGTGCACTTCCACGACACCTACGGCCAGGCGCTCAGCAACACTCTGGCCGCCCTGCGCGCCGGCGTCACCACGGTGGACGCCTCCGCGGGCGGCCTGGGCGGCTGCCCGTACGCCAAGAGCGCCACCGGGAACCTGGCCACCGAGGACCTGGTCTGGATGCTGCACGGGCTCGGCATCCGGACCGGGGTCGACCTCCGCGCCCTGGTCGCGACCAGCGGCTGGATGGCGCAGCAGCTCGGCCGGCCGAGCCCCTCCCGCACCGTCCAGGCCCTGCTCGGCGCGGCCCCGGCCTGACGGCGCCCGGCCGCCGGGCGCCCTCGGAAGCCCGGCCCGCACAGAGACCCGCGGCGCCGGCCGGAGCCACCTCCGGCCGGCGCCGACACCACACCGACGGCACCGACCGTCACCCTCAACAGACCGCGCTTCCGTCACGCCCTCACACCGCCGGGCGGACACGCGGTCACCACGCTCACGCCCGCGGCCACCCCGCCGGGGCCACAGGAGGATCACCATGCTCGACCACCGGCTGAACAGCGAGTACGAGGAACTGCGGCGCACCGTCGCCGAGTTCGCCCAGGACGTGGTCGCGCCGAAGATCGGCGAGTTCTACGAGCAGGGCGAGTTCCCCTACGAGATCGTGCGGGAGATGGGGCGGATGGGCCTCTTCGGCCTGCCCTTCCCGGAGGAGTACGGCGGCATGGGCGGCGACTACTTCGCCCTCTGCCTCGCCCTGGAGGAGCTCGCCCGCGTCGACTCCTCGGTCGCGATCACCCTGGAGGCCGCGGTCTCGCTCGGTGCGATGCCCGTCTACCGCTTCGGCACGGAGGAGCAGAAGCGCGAGTGGCTGCCGCGGCTCACCTCCGGCGAGATGCTCGGCGCGTTCGGCCTCACCGAGCCCGAGGGCGGTTCCGACGCCGGCGCGACCCGCACCACGGCGCGGTACGACGAGGACACCGACGAGTGGGTCATCAACGGCACCAAGTGCTTCATCACCAACTCGGGCACCGAGATCACCGGCCTGGTCACCGTCACCGCCCTCACCGAACCGATCGCTCGTTCGAGTGAAGAAGGCGGATTCTCCTCGCCGCAGCGCGAGATCTCGTCCATCATCGTGCCCACCGGGACCCCGGGCTTCCAGGTCTCGAAGAAGTACTCGAAGGTCGGGTGGAACGCCTCCGACACCCGTGAACTGTCCTTCACCGACTGCCGCGTCCCCGCGGCCAACCTGCTGGGCGAGCGCGGCCGCGGCTACGCCCAGTTCCTGCGGATCCTCGACGAGGGCCGCATCGCCATCGCGGCCCTGGGCACCGGCCTGGCCCAGGGGTGCGTCGACCAGTCCGTCAGCTACGCCGGTACGCGCCGCGCCTTCGGCCGGCCGATCGGCGCCAACCAGGCGATCCAGTTCAAGCTCGCCGACATGGAGATGCGCGCGCACGTCTCCCGCCTCGCCTGGCGGGACGCCGCCTCCCGGCTGCTGCACGCCGAGCCGTTCAAGAAGGAGGCCGCGATCGCGAAGCTGTACTCGTCCGAGGCCGCCGTCGACAACGCCCGCGAGGCGACCCAGATCCATGGCGGGTACGGCTTCATGAACGAGTACCCGGTGGCGCGTTTCTGGCGCGACTGCAAGATCCTCGAAATCGGGGAGGGCACCTCGGAGGTCCAGCGCATGCTCATCGCCCGTGAGCTCGGCGTGGTCTGAGACGCACCCGCCCTTTCGCGGAAGCACGCCCGTCCGCGGGCCCTCCCGCACACCGCTCCGCCGCGGCCGGTGCGCACGGAGGGCCTGCGGAGAGGCCGAGGAAGACCGGACGGCGGTCGCAGTACACCTCCGCGACGGAACGTCAGGGAATCACGATCACCGGGCGGTTGGCGCGGCGGGCCAGCCGGCCCGAGACCGATCCGAAGATCTTGCCGAGCAGGCCGTGCGTGCTGCCGACCACGATGGCGTCGGCGGCGTACTCGCGGCCGACCTCCTCGATCTCGTGGCAGATGTCGCCGCCCCGCTCGACCAGGATCCAGGGGACTCCGGCGAGGAAGTCCGCACAGGCGAGCTCCAGGCCGAGGACCTCGGTCCGGTGGTCGGGGAGGTCGACGAAGACCGGAGGCTCGCACCCGGCCCAGACGGTGGCGGGCAGGCGGTTGGCGACGTGCACGATCACCAGTCCGCACTGCGAGCGACGGGCCATGCCCACCGCGTAGGCGAGGGCGCGCTCGCTCGACAGGGAGCCGTCGAAACCGACCACCACGCCGTGCTGGAAGGCCGGGTCGCAGGCACGGGCGGCGGCCTCCTGCGCGATCGGCTCGCCGGTTGTGCTGGGCAGGCCCGGAACACCGGGACGCTCGGCGCCCGGCCCCAGGCGGCCGCTCACGGCTGGCTCCGCAGCGTCGGAGCGGTGCTGTTCCCGGCGCTGGCGGGAGCCGGGGCGGCTCCGGCGCGCGATGTTGCGGAGGGCACGGGAGAGGGCACCGGCACCCACGGCAGCAGGCCGGACCTCGGCGCCGTCCGTACTCCGGCGGTCGTCTCCCCCGGCCGACGCGCCGCCGACGCGGGGCACGTCCGGTTCAACCGGTCGGGAGGACTCAAAACCAGCCATGGCTCAAGGCTCTTCGCAGGAGATGGGCCGACAGGAGAGGACAACGCTGCCCAGGCAGCAGGGCCGCCCACGGGACGACGTCGGTCTGCGCCGAGCACCACCGTTTGTGACCTATTCCTTTCAGAGTACGACGGGCGAAAGGCTCAGCCCAGCTGCGGAGCCCCGGATCACCCTTGTTCCCGCGAACGGAGGATGCGCCCGCCGGCGGCGGTGCGCCCGTCGTGTGCGCGGTCGCGCCCCCTGGCAAAGGAGGTTCTCTGGAGCTTGACTGAGCGGACGGGGCGGCGCAACAGGCCCCCCGGACACCGTGACCGGACTGTCATTGATCGACGACGATCCGTTGCCGCCCGTCACCGCGCGCTGCCCCCGGCGGTCGGAGGGTACCGCCCGACATGCCGGCTTCCCCGGACCCGGCCCCGGAGCACCCGGGGGCGGAAGCCGATACCGGTTTCAGCCATTTCATGCCGGTTCGCGACGGCCTCTGGCATTTGCCAGATGCATACCCGGGCCCGCTGGCACCATGCTCGACATGCCCCTGCTGCTGCTCGACCTCGACAACACGCTGCTCCCCAGGGATGCCGCTTTCCGGGCCTGGGCTCAGGATCTTCTGGCCGAACGAGACCTGCCGCCCGGCGACGTCGACTGGTTCGTCACCATCGACGGCGGCGGCTACGTGCCGCGCAGCACGGTACTGTCCGCCGTCCGACGCCGCTACGGCTTGGACGACTCCTTCGAATTCCTGCTGGCGCACTACCGGCGCGGCATCAACGCCCACATCCACTGCCCGACTCGGCACGTCCAGGCGCTGCGGACGGCACGCGAAGCGGGCTGGACGCTCGGCATCGTCAGCAACGGCAACACCCGGCCGCAGCTGGAGAAGATCCGCCGGACCGGCCTCGGCCCGCTCGTCGACGGCTGGGTGATCTCGGAGGAGGCGGACTGCGTCAAGCCGGACCCGCTGATCTTCGAGATCGCCGCCCAGCGGTGCGGCGTCGCGCCGACCGGCGACTGGACGGCGGACACCTGGATGATCGGCGACCACGCTCCCGCCGACATCGCGGGCGCGGAACTGACGGGGCTCCGCAGTGTCTGGCTGCACCACGGCCGGCCCTGGGCCGAGCCCGGTTACCGGCCGACACTGAAGGCGGCCGGCCTGCCGGAGGCGATCGGGCAGGTGCTGTCCGCACGCGGCGCGCCGGGTCTTCGACCCGGGATCCGGGCCGGCGGTGCCGCCCGGCGCCGCCTCGCGGTCACGGCCCCGGGACCTCTCCGGGAGCGCGCCCGCGCGGTGACGGCGCGGGCCGGCGCGCGGCCAGGCGCACAGCTTCCGGCGCCCGCCCCGGACGGCGTGCGTGCGCCCAATGCCGGGAGCACGGCGTGGAACGGACTCGCGGCCCCGACGGCGGAGATCGCTGTCCGAAACCGTTCCGGCGGATTTGCGGCGGCCGGCGGCGCGCGCTCCACGGATGCCGCGGGGCTGCCGGGCGCGGCAGGCCCTTCCACCACGGCGGCCTCTTCCCACACCGCGCCCTATTCCCACACCGTGGCCCTGACCGGCACCGCGGCCCTGACGGGCGCAGGCGGTCTGGCGGCGGTCGCGACGGGCATCCCGTCCGTCGTGGCCGCACCGCGGACGGGCATCGATCTACCGGGCGGCGGGCGCCGCACCGCCGAGGGCCCGGCGGGCGAACGCCCGGTGGGTGAGCGCCCGGCACGGACGCTGTTCGCGACTCCGGCCGCCCGGTTCGGCGCGCGGCCTTCCCCGGCCGTTCCGCAGAGCACTGGCGAGGCCACCGCCCGGGCAGCGGCCGTCCGCTCCTGAGGCGAGCCGGACCCGGGCACCCACCCGGGCGCCCGAAGCCGGGGCGGTCGGGCACCCACGGCCGGGCGGACGGGGCCGGGCGAACAGACGAACCGGCGACCCGGCCCTACCTGCGACCCGGTCCGGCCGGCCGGCCACCCTGACCGCTACTCGGCCGCAGGGGCGAGGGGGGTCCACCAGTGCGTGCGGCCCTGCTCCGTGAAACCGAGCTTGCGGTAGAGCGGTTCGCCCAGCATGGTGGCGACCAGGGTCGCCGGGCGGTCCGGGTGGGCGTCGGCCAGCGCGGTCTCCAGGACGGCGCGGCCCACCCCCCGGGAGCGGTGCTCGGGAAGCGTCGCGACCCAGTAGACCCCGGTGGCCCGGCCGTCGTCGTAAGTCAGGCAGGCACCCGCCGGCGCACCGTCGATCCGGGCGAGCCAGGCCCGCAGGCCCGGTTCGTGCAGCAGCGCCTCCGGCAGCATCCCGCCGCGCGTCCAGGGCCGGCTGGCCTCGATCGGGAAGCCGTCGACCACGGCGCGCTCCACCTCGGCGAAGCCGTCGGCGTCCAGTACCTCATCGACCGTCAGGGACCGGCTGCGACCGCCTCCGGAGGACTCCACGGGGCCTGCGGCCTCCGGTCCCGCCCCCGGCCCCGCCGATGACTTGCCGTCAGACGGCGGAACGGCCGCCTGCGCACCGGACCGCGGGCTCTCCAGCGGGCCCGGTTCGCGGGTCATCACGGCCATCGCGCGGCCGTGGCCGAGGCCGTGGCGGGTCATGTCCAGGATCCCGTAAGGGTCTTCCACGGTCACGCCGGTACTGCCCCATTCCCGGATGAGGCCCGCCACGTCGTCCTCCAGCGCGGCGATGTCGCCGCCGGGGCGGGTCACCACTATGCGGTGGGCGTCCTCCGGGGTGCGGGCGCAGCGGACCGCGGTGAATCGGGGATCGACGAGCCGCTGCCAACCATGGGCGCGGGCTTGGGCGAGCCAGAATTCGGCGGCGTTGTCGGTGGCCTGTTCGAGCCGGCTGATGGTCTTCACGACTGGACGCTAGCGCGGGGCGGTCGACCGCTGTTCACCCGCCCCGGCACTGGCCGGATGAAGCCAGGGAGGCGCACGCTTTGTCGCCTGTGCGCCCTCGTGTGCACCGTCGATTTTCGGCCAATCTCGCGCGGCTCCCCCGGCCTTGGGCAAAGCCGCAGCCCAGACCCGCCGACCGGGCGCGCGGGAACCTGACGCCCCAGCACCAGTCCCGCGACAACCAGCCACCCTTGCACAGGCCCCCTTCCCAGAAGGGTCGACGGGTGCCACGCTTCGTGATCGAATGCATCACGCCAAATTGCCATGTCGACATAGCGTCGGATGGTGAACTTGTCACAACGGCAACGGTCCACCCGATAGATTCGATCTTGGCCAGCAGTGCCGCACCACCACACCACACCACCGAGGGGGCTTGAGCGCCTTGAGCAGGGTGAGCAGGAGCGACGCGGGTCCTGACAGCGGCCAGCCGGTGGCCGGCATCGCGGGTCGTTCCGCGAGAGCCGCCGCCTCCGCCGCTGCCAACACCCGCCTCTCCGGCAGCTCCGGCGCCGCCCCGTACCCCTCGTACAGCTCTGCGGCCGCTCCGGCCCCGCCCACCCCGACCGCTTCCCCGTCCGCGGCAGCGGGCTCGTCGGCCTACTCGGCTGCGGTGGAGCACGGTGGACGGTCCGTCAGCCGATCGTCCGTCCATCAGGCGGCGGCCCACGGCGCAGCGACGGTCGGCCATACCGGCCCGTCGATTCCCGGCCATGCCGCCGCACTGCACGCGGGCGGCCAGCACACCGGCCAGCTGTACGGGGGTCAGCTGCACGGCGGCCAGGGCCACGGACAGCCCTACGGCCAAGCCCTCGGCCAGCCGGCGGCGGACGCGGCGTACCCGGCGTTCTCCGGCGGCCCGGCGCCCGCCCCCGCCGGCGGACTCCCCGCCGGAACGGCGGGCCAGGGCATCACCGCCGGGGCCAACGGCCACAGCCCGAGCGGCCACGCCCCGGGCTCCCACACCCCGACCGGCCACACCCCGACCGGTCACGCCCCGGGCAGCCACGGCGCCACCGGCCACGGGGTGAACGGCACCTCCGTGCCCGTGATGGCCGCCGCGCCCCGGAAGCTGTCCGGCCGGCGCCGGCGCGAGACCGTCGCGGTGCTGATCTTCGGCGGTGCACCGATCTTCGAGAGCTCGATCCCGCTCTCCGTCTTCGGCGTCGACCGCCAGGACGCCGGGGTCCCGCGCTACCGCCTGCTGGTCTGCGCCGGGGAGGAGGGGCCGCTCGCCACCACCGGCGGGCTCACGCTCTCCGCGCCGTACGGGCTGGAGGCGCTGGCCCGGGCGGGGACGATCGTGGTTCCGGCCTGGCGCTCGATCTCCCAGCCGCCGCCGGTCGAGGCGATCACCGCGCTGCGCAAGGCCCACCACGAGGGCGCGCGGATCATCGGCCTCTGCACCGGTGCGTTCGTCCTCGCGGCCGCCGGCCTGCTGGACGGCCGCCCGGCCACCACGCACTGGATGTACGCGCCGACCCTCGCCAAGCGCTACCCGCGGGTCCACGTCGACCCGCGCGAGCTCTTCGTCGACGACGGGGACGTGCTGACCTCGGCCGGCACCGCCGCCGGCATCGACCTCTGCCTGCACGTGGTGCGCAGCGACCACGGCGCCGAGGCGGCCAACGCGCTGGCCCGCCGGCTGGTCGTACCGAGCCGGCGCAGCGGCGGCGGACAGGCCCAGTACATCGACCAGTCTTTACCGGAGGAGATCGGCAACGACCCGCTGGCCGAGGTGGTCACCTGGGCGCTGGAGAACCTCAACCAGCAGTTCGACGTCGAGGTGCTGGCGGCCCGCGCCTACATGAGCCGCCGCACGTTCGACCGGCGGTTCCGCACGCTGACCGGCAGTGCCCCGCTGCAGTGGCTGATCACCCAGCGGGTGCTCCAGGCGCAGCGGCTGCTGGAGACCTCGGAGCTGTCGGTGGACGACGTCGCGCGCCGCTGCGGCTTCCGGTCGCCGGTCGCGCTGCGCGGGCACTTCCGGCGCCAGCTCGGGGTCTCGCCGGCCGCGTACCGGACCAGCTACCGGGCCCGGCGGCCCGGCACGGCCGCGCCCACGCCGGTTCCGGTGCACGCGGGCGAGCTCCGGCCGGTGGGCGCCGCCGCGCAGTCGGCCGCCGCGCACGCCGCCGCTGCGGCGGCCGCAGCGGCGAGCGGGGCACTGCTCGGGCAGCACGGTCAGGCGGCCGGGGCCGCGTTCCCGACGGCCGGCGGCTCCGCGCACCAGGGGCAGCACGGGCATCCGGGCCAGCACGGCCACCAGCACGGGCAGCCCGCGGCGCAGGGGTTCCACGCCCGCGCGGCGCAGCCGTACCCGCACCAGCCGCACCCCGGGCAGCCGGGGGCCGGGCGCGGTCCGGCCCGGTCGCCGCTGGTCCCGCCGCAGGCCGGTCCGGGGGCGGGGCGTCCGGCGCGTACGGCGGAGCACGCCGCCGCGGAGGACGGCCACCCCCAACCCGGCGCTCGTGGCCAGGGCCAGGGGCACCGCGCCGCGGCCGAGCAGGCGTCGGACGACTCCGGCCCGGCCGGCGGGAGCGGCGTGCCCGGTGTCGGGCCGGGTGGCGGCCGCGGGCACGGTGCGCCCGCCGGCCGGGTGCCGGCCCCCGCGGCCGGTACGGCGGAGGGCCGGGCCCGGCAGGTCCGGGCTCCCCAGGTCCGTCCGCAGGGCGGCCGGGCCGGGACCCCGGACCCGGGCCGCGAGGCCCGGACCGCTCGGGACGCCCACCAGGCCCACCCCGTCGGCCAGGCCGACCCGGCCCGCGAGGCGCACGAGGCGCACGAGCCGGACGGTCACGGCCAGGGCGAGCGCGCCGCGGAGGCCTGCGCCCCGGCGCCGCGCTCGACTCCTCCAGTGCCCGCGGCGCGTGATCGCGCCGTAGGGTGAGTGGCGTGAATGACCGTTTGGTATGGATCGACTGTGAAATGACAGGCCTCGACCTCGACCGGGACGCCCTGGTCGAGGTCGCGGCGCTGGTGACGGACTCGGAGCTGAACGTCCTCGGCGAGGGTGTCGACGTCATCATCCGCCCGCCCGCCGAGGCACTGGCCAACATGCCCGAGGTGGTGCGCGCCATGCACACCTCCTCCGGCCTGCTCGACGAGCTGGAGAACGGCGTCACGCTCGCCGAGGCGGAGGCCCTCGTCCTGGCCTACGTCCGCGAGTACGCGCCCGAGGCCGGGCGGACGCCGCTCTGCGGGAACTCGGTGGCGACGGACCGCGGCTTCCTGGCCCGGGACATGCCGGCCCTGGAGGGGCACCTGCACTACCGGATCGTGGACGTCTCCTCGATCAAGGAGCTGGCCCGCCGCTGGTACCCGAGGGCGTACTACAACAGCCCGCAGAAGGGCGGGAACCACCGGGCGCTCGCCGACATCCGCGAGAGCATCGACGAACTGCGGTACTACCGCGAGGCGGTGTTCGTCCCCCAGCCCGGTCCGGACACCGACACCTCCCGGGCGATCGCCGAGAAGTACCAGGCCCCGACGTCGACGGACTGAACCCGGCCTCCCCGGCGCGTTCCGGTGGCCCCCGGTCGGGGGCTCCCGGAACGGGCCGGAGGGTGCCCGCGGACGCCTGATCGAAACCCTGGCGCGAGCACCCTCTCGGATCCTGTAGAGTTCTTCCTGTCGGAACGGGAACGCGAGAGCGGGAACGGACCGGACAGATGGTGGGTGTAGCTCAGTTGGTAGAGCACCTGGTTGTGGTCCAGGTGGCCGCGGGTTCGAGTCCCGTCACTCACCCCAGAGCCTGAGGGCCGATCTCGGAAGAGATCGGCCCTCAGGCGTTTTCGCATGCCCGGGACTTCCGCCCCGGAGCCGGCGACCTCCCGCAACGGAATCGGCGGGAGAGCACCGCGGACCGCATCCGTCGAGGTGGATCCCGGGTGTGAGATCTGTCGGCGGGTCTGCCGCTCGAAGCTACCGGCTAGTAACCTGGCCACCATGACGACACCTTCGATCGGCCAGCTGCTGGACTCCACCGTGCCGATGGCACGCACCCTCAAGCTGGAGTACCTGGAGACCACGCCGGAGCGCGCCGTGCTGCGGCTGCCCGACCAGCCCGAGTACCACAACCACCTCGGCGGCCCGCACGCCGGCGCGATGTTCACCCTCGCCGAGTCCGCGAGCGGCTGCATCGTCCTGGGTGCCTTCAGCGACCAGCTCTCGCGCGCGGTGCCGCTCGCGGTCAGCGCCGAGATCGCGTACAAGAAGCTGGCCATGGGCGCCGTCACCGCCACGGCCGTGCTGGGCCGCCCGGCCGCGGACATCGTCGCGGAGCTGGACAAGGGCGAGCGCCCGGAGTTCCCGGTCACCGTCGAGATCACCCGCGCCGACGGGGCTGTGACCGGCGTCATGACCGTCATCTGGACCCTGCGCCCCAACTCCTGACCGTCACTGGGCGGGTCCGGGCCTCAGGGAGTGTCGTGAGTGGGGTCGCGGCCCGCGGCTCGCGGCGATGACTGTCCGTAACGGCGGCCGTGACCTCACGGCCCGTCCGCTCGTTCTCGATTCACGTGCGAGCCAATCACGCGACCATGGCACCGGAACCCGTCCGACGCGGCGTCGGCCTCACGGGACGCACGGACGGTAGGCGGCCGACCCGGGCGCGGGCCGTCGCGGTCGGCGGGGCACTCCTCGCCCAGGTCTGGTGGCTGGGGGCGCCCGGGGCGCTCGCCGCGACCGCCGAACCGCTGCCCGAGCCGGTGAACCGCACCGTCGGCCGGGCCCTGGGCGACGACGCCCCCGACGGGGGGTCAGCCGAGCGGCCCGCCGAGGGGGAACGGGAGAACGGACCGGGCGAGGGCCCCGACCGCACGGGCCGCGGCCGGGGCGGCGCATCGGCCGACGGGCAGCCCCGCGCCTCCGGCCGGGCGTCGGCCGGCGACGGCGGACCGGGCTCGCCCGGGCTGCTCGGCGGACTCGCCACGGCCGCCGCCACCCCCGGCTCCGGCCCGGCCGGAGCGCGGGTCGGCGACGCCCTCCAGGGCCGGATCAGGGCGGGCGGCCTGCCGCTGCCCGGGCAGCCGGCCGCCGTCCCGGACGCATTCGCGATCGCCTCCGGGCTGCTCGGCACCGTGCCCGTGCAGGCCCGCACCGCTCAGGCGCGCGCCTCCCGGGACGGCGAAGGCGTGGAGTCGGCGGTGCCGTACGGCCGTTCCGGCGCCGCCGCGGGACGGCCAGCGCCACCCCCCGGCGCGCCGCACGGCCCGGCTGCCCCACCGCCCGTCCAGGGCAGTGCCGATCGGCAGGGTTCGACCGCCGGTCCGTCCGGACCTGGCAGTACCGGCGCACCCGGCGCCGCCTCCGTGGAACGCTCCGCAGCGCACGAGAACCTCGCCGCCGTCGATCCGGCGGTGGTCGCCGCCGATCCGGTCGGGCACGGCCTCGCGGGCACCGGGACGGCCGTCCTCGCCCCGATCGCGGCCGGGCTGCTGCTGACCGGCGCCGCGATGTGCAAGCACCGGGGGCTGCCCCGCGGCCACTGACGCCGGCCCCGGCCGTTCAGGCCCCCGCGGCCGTTGGGCCCCCGGGCCGTTCAGGCCTCCGCGCCCGCCGCGATCTCCAGCGCGAGCAGGGGCAGTTCACGGCCCGGTATCGACTCCGACGGGGTGGTGCCGATCCGGGTGGCGCCCATCGCGAGGTAGAACGGCTCGGCGTTCGGATCGGCGTCGATGGTGAGGCGGCGGAAGCCGAGCACCCCGGCCCGCTCGCGGACGTGGTCCACGAGGCGGCGGCCCACGCCCCGCCCGATGCTGTCGGGGTCGACGAAGAGCATGCCCAACTCACCCTGCGGGGGCGCCCCGACGAGGGTGACGAAGCCCAGTACCCGCCCGTCGGCCTCGGCCACCGCCGTCCGTCGCCGCTCGATCGCGGCGGGGTCCAGGGTCAGCTCCTCCCGGCAGGCGGCCATGAACGCCTCGTCGTAGCCCCAGTACGCCTTGGAGCGCAGGGCGATGGCGCTGAGCAGCGCCGCCTCCTCCGGTCGAGCAGGTCTGATCCTCATCGCGCGCCCCCTCAGTCCGGTCACGGCCGTCCGCATTTCGGACAGGGCTGCCCATTCTCTACGGTCCGCCGTCCGCGGCCAAGCAGTTTCCGCACCGGCCCGACCCACCGCACCGACCCACCGCACCGGCGGACCGACGCCGCGGACGCAGTGCAGTCAGTGGAAGACGCCCGGCGGCGGGGCCGGCGAGGGGGCCGCGGTGGCGTCGGTGGCGGGGGCGGCGCCGGCGGCGAAGTCGGCCAGGGAGCGGCCGTGCTCCAGCCGCCCGAGCGCGGCGTCGGAGGCCACCTTGCGGCCCAGCTCGTCGAGCGGGAGCGGCGTGTGCGCGGCGGCCAGGATCAGGTTGCCGAAGCGCTTGCCGCGCAGCACCGCCGGATCCGCCACCAGGCAGAGCTCGGGGAAGACCGCGCCGAGGGTGGCGATCTGCGAGCGGGCGAACGGCAGGCCCGCGCCGTCGGCGATGTTCACCGCGTACCGGCCGCCGGGGGCCAGGGCCCGCGCGGCGAGAGCGGTGAACTCGACGGTCGTGCAGTGGGCCGGCACCCGGGCTCCGGAGAAGACGTCGGCGATCACCAGGTCGGCGCCTGCCTCGGGGGCCCGCTCCAGCACGCTGCGGGCGTCCGCGCCGCGCACCTTGATCTGCCAGCTCCGCTCCAGCGGGAGCTCGGTGCGCACCAGTTCGGTGAGCGCGGTGTCGATCTCGGCGACCTGCTGGCGGGAGCGCGGGCGGGTGGCCGCGACGTAGCGGGCCAGGGTCAGGGCGCCGCCGCCGAGGTGCAGGACGGTGAGCGGGCGGCCGGGCGGGGCGGCCAGGTCGATCAGGTGGCCGAGCCGGCGCTGGTACTCGAATCCCAGGTGGGTCGGGTCGGCGAGGTCGACCATGGACTGCGGCGCACCGTCGATCAGCAGCGACCAGGCGGCGGGGCGGTCGCGGTCGGGGCGGAGTTCGGCCAGTCCGGAGTCGACGGGACGGGTGAGCGGGCCCTGGGCGTGCGTCCGGCCACCGGGGCCGGTGGCCGCCGGCTGCGGGTCGGCCGCCGTTCGGCTTCGGTCCGTGCCCCGGCCGGCTCTGCTGCTGCGTCCCATACCGGCCATTATCGCCGCCGCGCGGGAGGGCTCCGCAGCTCAGCCGGGTCGGGGCGACCGAGCGGTGGGGAGAGGCGGCCCGCGGGCAGGGCGGAAGGCCACAGGGGCGGTAGGTCGGGGGCCGCGGCTCAGAACGGGCCGAGGCCGCCGGCGGTGAGGGTGCAGGCGGCCTCGCAGAGCGCCGAGCGGAGGACCCAGGCGTCGGTGGGGCGGGCGCCGCAGTCGGCTCCGGCGGGCGGCATCACCCAGCGCGGGTCGGCGGCGGGCAGCAGCAGCGCTCCGGCGGTACAGGAGCTGCCCGGCAGGTGCCAGGTGACGGACGTGCCGGCCGGGACGAAGAAGGAGAGGGTGCTGCCGTTGCGGCTCTGCAGCACCACGCCGCAGGCCCGGCGCAGCCGCAGGATGTCGACCGCCTCCAGCCCGTGCCGCAGGGCGACGGTGACCATGTCGTAGCCGGCGACGACCACGCCGCCGGCAACGGCGTCGTCCGCACCGAGGCGCCGGAGCGGAGCACTGCCACCTCCGCACGGGGCTCCGCGGCCGCCCGCCGCGGAGCCGCGGACCGGCCCGCGCTCGTCGGCCGGCTCGGGCAACAGGGCGGGGGCGGCGTCGGCGAGCACGCCACCGGCGACCAGGCGGCGGTACTGCGGTACTCCGGTGGCCATCATGGGCCCTCCTGTCACCTCGTCCGGTCGGAAGCACCGCCGCCCGGGGGCCGGGGGCGCCGCGGGGGACGGCGGGGCGGGCGGCGGGCGGGACTTCCACGTATCAGGACAACGCCGAGGACGCGGCCCAGGCCACGGGGCGCCTTACAGCAAGGCATGGCATTTCATGGCAGATCCCGGCAATCACGCCCGCTTTACACCGAATTGTCAGCACATCAGCCACAAACTCGCCGTAGCGTCTCGGTGACTCCGGGTACTGTCGGTGGCGAGCCGGCGGTCCGTCCCACCCCGCCCGCAGCCGTCCGCAGTCCGGCCCCGCCACCCCGCACCAGCACCGAGCACGAGTCACCGAGCACCGAGCACGACCACGGAGCGCATCATGGCAGCCACCCCACCGGCCGAGCCGAACCGCCCGTCGCCCAACACCGCGATGCGCGCGCTGCGCGGCGACCGCTCGCCGGGCGAGTTCGCCATGGCCGTGCGCCGGGCCGCCCGCGAGATCGGCGAGCACGTCTCCTGCGACGCCCGCTACGTCGGGCGGGTCGAGGCGGGCGAGATCCGCTGCCCCAACTATGCGTACGAGCGGGTCTTCCGGCACATGTGGCCGGACCGGTCGCTGACCGACCTCGGCTTCTCCCCCCGCACCGCCGTCCGCCGCCGCCCGGCGGACGGCGGCGGAGCCGAACCACCCCCGCTCCACCCCGCGTTCCCGCCCGTGCCCGCCCCCCGATCACCGCTCTCCACCCAACTCCCGTACGCTGCCTCGCCGTACGCGGAAGCGCCCCCGCCGGACGGGCCCCTGCTGCCGAGGCCCGCGGCGCCGCCCCGGGGGCCCGCCGGACCGCACCATTTCGACGAGGAGAACGACGACGTGCGTCGCCGTACGTTGCTGGCCGGCGGCTCCGCCGCGCTGGCCACCGTGATCGGCCTCGACCGCCCGGTCGAGGCCGCCGCCACCCGCCCCACCCCGGGCGCGTGCGCCGCCACGAGGGCGGCGGGCGGCTTCATCCCGGCCCAAGCGGGGCCCGGGGCGGGCCGGTTCGGTCCCCGGCCGGCGCTGTTCGAGCCCGGCGCCGCCTTCGTCCCCGGGCGGCCGGGGCCCGTCCCGCCGCCGCGCAAGGTCGGCACGGCCGAGGTGCTCGGCGTCGAGCAGGCCGTCCGGGACATCCGGCTGGCGGACGACGCGCACGGGGCCGACGCCCTGTTCGAGCGGGCCGGGCAGTCGCTGCGCACCGCCTATCTGCTGCTCAACGACGGCGAGTACGGCCCGGAGACCGAGCGCCGGCTCCAGACCGGGGCCGGTGAACTGGCCATCTCGGTGGGCTGGTTGGCGCACGACTCGAACCGGCTGGCGGACGCCCGCTCGCTCTACGCCGAGGCGCTTGCGACCGCCCGGATGGCGGGCGACGCCGCCCTGGAGGCGCACGTCTTCTGCAACAGCGCCTTCCTCGCCCGGGACGCCGGCCGGCCGCGCGAGGCGCTGCGCGCCGCCCAGGCCGGGCAGTCCGCCGCCCGCGACCTCGACTCCGACCGGCTGCTCGCACTGCTGGCCATGCGCGAGGCCGGCGGCTGGGCGCTGCTGCAGGACCGGGCCGCCTGCGAACGGGCGCTGTCCCGCGCGTACACGCTGTTCGACCGCGGCCCCTCCGAGGCGGACCCGGAGTGGATGTCCTTCTTCGGCGAGGCGGAGATCGCCGGGCTGCAGTCCCAGTGCTGGTCGGCCCTCGGCGACTGGGACCGGGCGAGCGAACAGGCCGGGCTGGCCATAGCGCTCCAGGAGCCGCACTTCGTCCGCAACCGGGTGCTGTACACCGCCGAGTTGGCGCACGACCGGCTCGGCCGGGGGGACTTGGCCGGCGCGGCCCACCACGGCGAGGCCGCTGTCGCACTGTTCGGCGAGGTCCGCTCGGCCCGGATCCGCAGCATGCTGGCGGACACCGCCGAGCGGCTGCGCGTGCATCGGAACGTCCCGGAGGTCGGCCACTTCCTGGTCCAGTACGACCTGGCGGCCGCGGCCTGAACCGGCCGCCGCCCGGGGTCGGGCAACCCCTGAGCGGCCCGCCCGACGGGGCCCGCCCTCCCCGGCGGCGCGGCCGCCGCACCGCCCGGGAGGGCGCGGCGGGTCAGTGCTTCAGGCCCTCCAGGTGGCTGAGGTCGTTCCAGACCTCGACCGCCGGTGCGCCGTACTCCCAGGAGAGCACGCAGAGCGCGGCCGTCCCGAGCTTGAAGCGCTGGGCGAACTCCGGCGGCAGGCCGAGCCAGCGGGCGGTGAGGATGCGCAGCAGGTGGCCGTGGGCGAAGAGCACCACGTCGCGGTCGGCGCAGTGCATCACGGTGGTGTCGGCCTCGGGCACACCGTGCTCGTCGTTGAGGTCGGCGAGGAAGGCGTCCACCCGGGCGGCCACGTCGGACAGCTTCTCGCCGCCGGGCACGCCGTCGCGCCAGATCAGCCAGCCGGGGTGGTCGGTGGCGCGGATGTCGGCGCCGGTCCGGCCCTCGTACTGGCCGTAGTCCCACTCCAGCAGCTCGGGGCGGTCCACGGCGCGGTCGCCGAAGCCGGCCAGGGCGCAGGTCTCCCTGGCGCGGTCCAGCGGGCTGGTGAAGACGACGGCGTCCGGCAGACCGTTCCAGGGCGCCTTGGCCAGCCGGGCGCCGAGCGCCTGGGCCATCGCGCGGCCCTCCTCGGTCAGCGGGATGTCGGTTCGGCCGGTGTGCTGGCCGGTGGCCGACCACTCGGTCTCACCGTGGCGGACGAGAACGATTCGGGCGGGCATGGGGGCTCCTCGCGGCGGGGCGGTGGCAACGGGCGGTCTCACCATTGAGCACCGGTACTCCATGATCCCCCACACCCCGACCGGCCACGATTCCGGGCCCGGCCCCGGCGCCCCGGCGGCGGACCGCAACCCGGCGGCGGCTCCGGCACGGCCCGGAATCGCCGCGCACGCCCCCGGACGGCACGCATGCCCGTCGATGCCCGCCGATGGCCGTCCCTGCCCACGGATGCCGCCGATGCGCACCGATGCCCGCGGATGCCCGGGCCCGCCCACGGATGCCCGCGGATGCCCGGAGATCGCCGCGAATCGCCGGGCCGGACCGGATTGTCGGACCCGGATGCGACACTGGGCCGCACCATGAACGTCTCGACGAACGTCCCGTCCAGCGGGCACTCTGAGCCGCTCGCCCAACGGCTCGCCGAGCTGCGCGGTCCGGCGCCGCAGCGCAGCCTGAACGCCCGCGCCCTCGCCGCGCTCGCCGCCAATCCCGGCTGTCACCGCCGCGCCGTGCTCGACGCCGCCGGCGTGGACAAGTCCGCCCTGGCCGCCCGGCTCGGCCGCCCCGCACCGTTCGGGCAGTCGCCGTTCGCCATCGCGCGCGGCGTGATCTTCGAGTCCCGGCTGAAGGAGGACGGCTACGCGGCGCTGCTGGAGCCCCTCCGGCGCCACCTCGGCCTCCCGGCGGAGGGCGGCTCCCGGCTGGCCGTGCCCGATCTGCTGCGCCGTTCCGGCCCGGCCGTCCGGGCCGAGCGGACGGCGGCCGCGCTGGCCGAGGCCGCGGCCGACCCGTCGGCCTGGACGCTGCTGGACCACCCGCTGCTGCGGCTCACCATGGCCGGCAGCACCGCGTACCTGGAGCCGGACGCCGTGGTGGTGCACGGCGGGCGGTGCACGGTGGTCGAGATCAAGTCCTTCCCGGTGCTGGACGGCAGCGCGGACCCGGCCAAGGTCGGCGCCGCCGCCCGGCAGGCCGCCGTCTACGTCCTGGCGCTGCAGGAGACGGCCGCGGCGCTGGCCGGCCTGGAGGTCGACCCGGACCCGTACACCGAACAGCGGCTGCCGGGCAGCCCGTGGCTGAGCGTGCTGCTGGTCTGCCCCAAGGACTTCAGCAACCGGCCGACGGCGGTGCCGGTGGACGTCCGCCGGGAGCTGGCCACCACGCGCCGCCAGCTGAGCCGGATGACCGGCATCGGCCGGCTGCTGGAGTCGCTGCCGCCCGGGACCGGCTTCGATCTCGCGGCCGACGAGGACGGCACGCCCGCCCGGTCCGCCGAGGATCTGACCGGCTCGGTCGCCTCGGTGCCCGCCGCGTACAGCCCGGACTGCCTCTCCTCGTGCGAGCTGGGCTTCCACTGCCGCGCCCAGGCCCGGTGCGACGACCGGGTGGAGCAGCTCGGCCGGGGTGTGCGCGGCAAGCTGGGCAGCATCCGGACGGTGACCGCGGCGCTCGCCGCGGCCGAGTCCGCCGGCTCCGACCACCCCACCCCCACCACCGGCGACGACGCCGACGCCGAGGCCGCTGCCGCCGGCACCTGGGCGGATGCCGACGAGGCCGCCGCCCGGCTGGCGTACGCCGCCGCGCTCCGCGCCGAGGCGCTGGGCCGCGTCCCCGCAGCAGCCGCCCGCCCGGCAACCATTCCCCCGGCCACTCCCCCGGCAGCAACTCCCCCGGCCGCGCAGGTCACAGCGGCGGTCGGCGCCGGGGCCGCCGTATGAGCCTGCTCGGCACCCTCGCCCGGCTGGAGGCCGTCCGCAGCGGCCGCGCCGAACCGCTGGCCACCGTCCGGCACCGCCACCTCTCCGACCGCCCGATGGTGGTCGTCCCGCTGACCGCGGCGGGCGAGGCCGGCGCGCCGCTGGCCGTCATGCTCGGCACCGACCGGTCCGCACCCGGCCTGCACGTCGTCCCGCAGCCGCTCAACCGCATGCTCCGCTTCGACTTCCTGGCCGAGCTGGCCGCCGACCTGCTGCCGTACCTGGAGTCCTTCGGCGACGAGGTGGAGCAGATCGAGGGCTCCGAGAAGGATCCGGAGACCGGCGAGAAGACCCAGGTCTTCCGCGAGCTCTGCGCCGACGCACCGCAGCTGATCGTGCCGAACGGCGGGGGCGTGCACCACCTCGCGCTCATCGGCCGCTCGACCAGGTTCCGCCGCACGGTCGAGGACGACGAACCGGGCCCGTACCCGGCGCCGGCCCGGGTGCCGCTGCTCGGCCGCTGGCTGACCCACCTCACCGACCGCGCGCAGGTCCCCGGGTCCAGCATGCTGCTGCCGATGACCGGGCTGCTCTCCCGGCACTGGGCGACCGGGCAGAGCCACCTGGAGGACCAGCACCTGGCCGCCCGGCTGGCCTGGCACGCGCCGCCGCCCGGCCTCTCCGGCGCCGAGGCCGCCGAGCTCGCCGAGTCCGCCCGGGACGACCGCGGCCGGCTGCGCCACCCGCCGGCCGGTCCGGCCACCGATCCGCGCTTCGACGAGCTGGTGCTCGGCCCGGCGATCACCCGCTACGACGCCGCCGTGGCGACCCTGCAGCAGCACGCCGAACGGCCGGACTCCGCGGCCGCCGAGCAGGCCCGGGCGGCCGTCCGGGCCGCCGTCGACCTGCTCCGCGCCGAGCTGGCGGAGGTCCTGCTGCCGACCTGGCACGACGTCTGGACCGGCCTGGACCTGCTGCGCACCCTGCCGCCCGCCGGGCACCTGGAGGAACGCTGGACCGGCGACCGCTGGTCCTACACCGGTCACCGGGACCGGCTGGCGGCCGGCGAGCCTCCGCAGCCCCGGCAGGACGACGCCGTGACTGCGGCCCGGAAGCTGGCGCAGCGGGAGCGCGAGCAGGCTCGGCTGTACGTCCAGGAGGCGCTGGACGACCCGCTGGCGATGGCCGAGCACCGGCTGGCCGGCGAGGCGTTCGCGGGCGTGGTGACCGAGGTGGTGCCGGACTACGACACCTCGGGCCGCTCGCCCAAGCCGCGGCCGCTGGTGACGCTCCGCACCGCCGACCGGCCGCACGCCGACCTCGGCCGGGAGGCCCACCGGGTCTGGGGGTCCCCCCGGCCGGACGGGGGAAGCCCGACCGCGCAGAAGGCGGTGATCGCGGGCGTCGACGCGGCCGCGGGCACCATCACGCTGCGGGTGCTCTCCGGCATGGGGCGGAAGAAGGAGCCGGAGCCGGGCAGCCTGCCCGAGCCGGGCGAGACGGTCACCTTCACCCTGTTCGAGCTGACGGTCCGCCAGTCCGCCCCGCTGCCCGAGCCGGACGACACCCCGTGGACGCACGGCGGGCCGCCCGGCAGCGGGACACCCGTCACCGCGCCGACGGTCCCGGCCGCGGGACCGGCCGCGGGACCGGCCGCCACCGCGTCAGCAGTGTTCGAGGAATGGGAGTGATCCGGCAGTGAGCAGCGAGCAGGGCCCCGGCGCCGCCGCGGCCCCGTCCCCGGTCCCCGCCCAGGCCCCCTCCCCCGGTGCGGCCGCCGACGCCGCGGTGGCCCGCATCCTGGAGGCCACCGTCCGCCCGGCCCCCGGGGCGCCGCGCGGTGTCGTGGTGGACTCCCCGCCGGGCGCCGGCAAGTCGACCCTGGTGGTGCGCGCCGCCCGGGAGCTGGTCGGGTCCGGCGAGCGGCTGATGATCGTCGCCCAGACCAACGGCCAGGTGGACGACCTGGTCGACCGGCTCGCCGACAAGGCACCGGAGTTGACGATCGGCCGGCTGCACGCCGCCGACTCCCGGCCCGGGCCCGAGGTGCTGCGGCACGCCAACGTCACGCCCTCAGACAAGGTGGCGGACCTCGCCGAGCTGGACGTGGTGATCTCGACCGCGGCGAAGTGGCAGTGGGTGAAGGCCGAGGCGCCGTGGCGGCACGCGATCGTCGACGAGGCGTACCAGATGCGCTCGGACGCCCTGCTCGCGGTGGCCCGGCTCTTCGAGCGGGCCCTGTTCGTCGGGGATCCGGGCCAGCTGGACCCGTTCACCGTGGTCGGCACCGAGCAGTGGGCCGGCCTGTCGTACGACCCGTCCAGCAGCGCGGTGGTGACGCTCCTCGCGCACAACCCGCAGATCGAGCCGCACCGGCTGCCGGTCTCCTGGCGGCTGCCGGCCAGCGCGGCGCCGCTGATCTCGGACGCGTTCTACCCGTTCACGCCGTTCCGCTCCGGCACCGGCCCGGGGGAGCGGCGGCTCACCGCCTCGGTGCGGCCGGACGGCTCGGCGCTGGACGCCGCGATCGACCGGGCGGCCGATCACGGCTGGGCGCTGCTGGAGCTGCCGCCCCGGCACACCGTCCGGACCGATCCGCAGGCCGTGGCCGCCGTGGCCGCCACCGTCCGCCGTCTGCTGGAGCGCGGGCTGACGGCCCACTCCGAGCAGGGGTCGGCGCCGCTCACCCCGGGGCGGATCGCGGTCGGCACCGCCCACCGGGACCAGGCGGCGGCCGTCCGGGCCGCGCTGGTCAGAGCCGGGGTCCCGGTCGATCCGAGCGCCGGGCCGGCCGTGACGGTGGACACCGCCAACCGGCTGCAGGGGCGGGAGTACGACGTCACAGTGGTGCTGCACCCGCTCTCCGGGCGGCCGGACGCGACCGCCTTCCACCTGGAGACGGGCCGGCTCTGCGTGCTCGCCTCCCGGCACCGGCACGCCTGCATCGTGGTGGCCCGGGCGGGGATCGCCGAGCTGTTGGACGAACACCCGTCCACCGAGCCGGTGCAGTTGGGCGTCTCGGTCGCGTTCCCGGACGGCTGGGAGGCCAACCACCAGGTGCTCCAGCACCTCTCCGGGCACCGCGTCCGGCTGGGGTGATGCACGCGGGCCCGGCCCCCGCGGACTGCACGACGAGCCACCGTCCGTCACCGCACGTGACCGCGGGCCGCCGTGGGCCGGGCTCGGCGGGCAGGGCACGCCCCCGGCGTACCGGCCGGGAATAGCGCCCCGGTGCGCACCGTTCCGTTACCGGCCGCCCCCGCGAGACAATGGACGACGGCCACGACCGGGCGGCGGCGTCCCCTGGCGCCGTCCGTCCGCCCCCACCGACCACCTGGAGGTGTCCGTACATGCCCGACTCCCACGCCCAGGCGTCCGACCCGAGCGGTTCGACCGCGCCGGCCGGGCCGGGTGCAGGCGCCGGCGAGGCGCCCGCCCCGCGCCGGCGTCCCGCGCAGCTGCTGTTCGAGCCGCAGGCCGCCGAGCCGGAGCCGGAGCGCTTCTTCGACCTGGAGTCGATCGAGGACCCGGCGGAGTTGCTGCGCCGTTCCACCGAGTTGGCCCTGGCCTTCCGCGCGGCGGCCGAACGGGCGACCGACTTCCAGGCGGTCGCGGCCGCGCAGCTGGCGGACACCCGCCGGTTCGACGCGCTCTCCGAGGCCGAGATCGCGGAGCGGGCGGACTGGACCGCGGACTACGCGGCCAAGATGATCGAGTACGGCCGCGGCCTGCTCCAGCCGCGCCGCCACGACGACTGACCACCCCCGTCCGGCCCCCGCCCCTCGGCGGCTGGGCCTCGCCACTGGCATATGCGCGGGGCAGGGTACGCCGCTCCCCCGCGCGCTGTCCGGCAAACCGCGCTTTCCCTCCCGGCCACGCCCCGGACCCCGCAGGCTGCTTCCGTGGACATCTGGACGTATCAGTCGGTGGAGTACGTCACCGTGGCCGGAGAGGCCTGGCTGGCCTCCGCCAGCGAGTACCCGCGCAGCATGCGCGCCCTGTGGGAGTCGCGCCCGTGGGCGCCCTCGGTGCTGCCCTGCGGGCGCGCCTTCGACGTGATCAGCATGCCGGCGCTGTTCGGCCGCCGGGTGCTGGACGAGCTGTGGACCTCCGGGCCCGGCTGCGGCCCGGTCGCGGTCTACCGGGGGCGCACCCTGCTGTTCGTCCAGCCCGGCACCGCGCCCCGGCTGCGCCGGCTGCTGGCCTGGGAGGAGTGGGCCCGCGACGTCCCGCCGCTGCTCTGCCACGGCCTGGGCGACGCGGTGACCGTCCCGCCGGTCCAGCGGATGGTGAACAGCCCGGACTCCCCCGGTCTGGGCTCCGGCCGGTGGATCGTGGCACCGGAGGAGCGGGACCCCTGGCTGCCGGGCGCGTCGGTGGTGCTCTGGGCCTGCGTCCGGGCCACCCGTGAGCCGGCCGGCCGGGCCGAGCCGGTGGCCGTGCCGTCCTGCTGAGCCAGGCCGGGACCGGGCCTGGACTCGGCCGGGACCGGTGCCGCGGGGCCCCGGGTATTCGATTTTGGCTGCACCCCGGGCCACTGCTAGAGTCTTCTCTGTCAGCAGGCGCCGCTAGCTCAGTTGGTTAGAGCAGCTGACTCTTAATCAGCGGGTCCGGGGTTCGAGTCCCTGGCGGCGCACAGACAGTCGGAAGGCCCTTCGCGAGAGCGAAGGGCCTTCCGGCATTTCCGGCCTCCCCGACGACGGCGGGTGGCAACCCGGGACCACCCGGGCACATCCCGCGCGGCCGCCCCCCCGGAAACACCGGCGCGGGCCGCCCGCCGGAGCGGACGGCCCGCGTCGAACGGGATCAGCGCCCGCGCAGTGCCCGGTACCGGGCGACCAGCTCCGCGGTGGAGCTGTCCAGCGCGTCGGCGCCCTCACCGGTGAGCAGCACCGGCTCGATCCGCTTGGCCAGCACCTTGCCGAGCTCGACGCCCCACTGGTCGAAGGAGTCGATGTTCCAGATCGCGCCCTGGACGAACACCTTGTGCTCGTACAGCGCGACCAACTGGCCGAGCACCGACGGGGTCAGCCTGGCGGCCAGGACGGTGGTGGTCGGGTGGTTGCCCCGGAAGGTCTTGTGCGGTACCAACTCGGCCGGCACGCCCTCCGCGGCGACCTCCTCCGGCGTCTTGCCGAACGCCAGCGCCTGGGTCTGGGCGAAGAAGTTGGCGAGCAGCAGATCGTGCTGGGCGACCAGGCCGGGCAGCAGGTCGGCGACGGGCTCGGCGAAGCCGATGAAGTCGGCCGGGACGACCTTGGTGCCCTGGTGCAGCAGCTGGTAGTAGGCGTGCTGGCCGTTGGTGCCGGGGGTGCCCCAGACCACCGGGCCGGTCTGCCAGGTCACCGGGGTGCCGTCGCGGGTCACCGACTTGCCGTTGGACTCCATGTCCAGCTGCTGGAGGTAGGCGGTGAACTTCGACAGGTAGTGCGAGTACGGCAGCACCGCGTGCGCCTGGGCGTCGAAGAACGCGCCGTACCAGACCCCGAGCAGGCCGAGCAGGAGCGGGACGTTCTGCTCCGGGGGCGCGGTGCGGAAGTGCTCGTCCACCAGGTGGAAGCCGTCCAGCATCTCGCGGAAGGCGTCCGGGCCGATGGCGATCATCAGCGAGAGGCCGATCGCCGAGTCGTAGGAGTAGCGGCCGCCCACCCAGTCCCAGAACTCGAACATGTTGGCGGTGTCGATGCCGAAGTCGGCGACGCCCTCGGCGTTGGTGGAGAGCGCCACGAAGTGCTTGGCGACCGCCTCGTTGCCGGCGCCGAGGCCGCTGAGCAGCCAGTCACGGGCGGAGACCGCGTTGGTGATGGTCTCGATCGTGGTGAAGGTCTTGGAGGCGACGATGAACAGCGTCTCGGCCGGGTCGAGGTCGCGGACGGCCTCGTGCAGGTCGGCGCCGTCCACGTTGGAGACGAAGCGGACGTCGAGGTCGCGGGCGGTGTAGGAGCGCAGCACCTCGTAGGCCATGGCCGGACCGAGGTCGGAGCCGCCGATGCCGATGTTGACGACGGCGCGGATCCGCTTGCCGGTGTGGCCGCGCCACTCCCCGCCGCGGACCTGCTCGGCGAAGGCCGCCATCTTGTCGAGGACCGCGTGGACGGCCGGCACGACGTTCTCGCCGTCCACCTCGATCACGGCGCCGCGGGGGGCGCGCAGCGCGGTGTGCAGCACGGCGCGGTGCTCGGTGTTGTTGATCTTCTCGCCGCGGAACATGGCGTCCCGCAGCTCGGCCACGCCGGTGGCCGCGGCGAGCTCGCGCAGCAGGGTCAGGGTCTCGTCCGTGACCAGCTGCTTGGCGTAGTCCACGTGCAGGTCGCCGACCTGGAGGGTGTAGCGCCGGCCGCGCTCCGGGTCGGCGGCGAACAGCTCGCGCAGGTGCGCGTCGCCCAGCTCCTCCCGGTGCTTGCCGAGGGCAGCCCACTGCGGGGTGCGGTCCAGCGGGGTACGGGCGTCGGCACGGGTCTCCGACATCGGTGGCTCCTCGATTCATCTGGGTGCAGATACCGGCAGGGCCAGGCGGTGAGGGTTTCGCGAGGTCGAGCGGGTACTGATGGTGCGCCGACTCCTTTGACGGCCTGCCCGGAGCCAGCCTATGCAACGTCGGGACCACCCGCGCACATTCCGTTCGCGGACGCTCCGTCGGCGGCGGCCGGAGCCCCGGACGGACGGCGCGTCACTTCCGTTCGGAGCGCAGGTCGAGCCCCCGCAGCACCCGGTCGACCAGCTCGGGGTCGGCGCCGACCTCGCTGCGGGCGGCCAGTATCTCGCGCCGCGAGGCGGCGATCATCTCCTGTTCGACGCTGTGCGCGGCCCGCCACTGGCTGAGCCGCTGCTTCGCCTCGGCCGCCTCCTCCTCGGCGTACTTCTCCGGGCAGAGGCGGGCCAGCCGGTCGTGCTGACGGTCCCGCAGCCGGTCGGCCACCTCGGCGGGCAGCCGGTCCAGCTCCTCCAGTTCGCCCAGCCGCTCCAGGCCGGCCTTGGCGGCCCGCCACCAGAGCTGGCGGACGGCCTGCTCGTGCCGGTCGTGGTCGATGTCCAGGTGGAGCCGCTTGGCCAGCCAGGGCAGCGTCAGGCCCTGGACCAGCAGGGTGAACAGGACGACGCTGAAGGCGATGAAGACCAGCCGGCCGCGCTCCGGGAAGGCCTCGCCGGAGTCCAGGGTGAGCGGGACGGCCAGGGCCAGCGCGACGGTGGCCACCCCGCGCATCCCGGACCACCAGAGCACCACGCTCTCCTGCCAGCTGATCGGGGTGTCCTCCTCGTCCCCCGAACGCAGCCTCCGGGAGACCCAGCCGGCCGGCAGCAGCCAGAGCAGCCGGACCAGCACCACGACCGCGATGACCACCGCCGCGTCGCCGATCATGGCGGTCCAGCCGTCGCCCGCCTCCTTGAGGACGGTGGCCAGCTCCAGCCCGATCAGGCCGAAGGCCACGCCGGTGATCAGGATCTCGACGATCTCCCAGAAGGCGTTGCCGACCAGCCGGTACGAGACGGCATCGGCGTCGGCGGCCCGCTCGGCGAGGTAGAGCCCGCAGACCACGACGGCCAGCACGCCGGAGCCGTGGATCTCCTCGGCCAGGCTGTACGCGGCGAACGGGACCAGCAGGTTGAGCGCGACCTGCTGGGTCGGGTCCTCCAGGTAGGAGGCGATCTTGGCGTTGGCCCAGCCGAGCGCGACGCCGATGACGACGGCGAGGACGGCGGAGAGGACGAAGCGCAGCACGGCGTTCTCGGCCGTGAAGTCGCCGCCGACCACCGCCTCGATGGCCAGTGAGTAGATCACGATCGCGGTGACGTCGTTGAACAGGCCCTCGCTCTCCAGGATCGCCACCAGCCGGCGGGGCAGGCCGATGCTGCCGGCCACCGCGACGGCGGCGACCGGGTCGGGCGGCGAGACCAGTGCGCCGAGCGCGACGGCGGCCGCGACCGGCAGCGTCGGCAGCAGCCAGTGCACGGCCCCGGCGACCGCCGCGGTGGTGACCACCACCAGGGCGACCGCGAGCAGCAGGATGGAGCGGATGTTGGCCCGGAAGTAGCGGACCGAGGAGCGCCGTGCGACGGCGAAGATCAGCGGCGGCAGGACCAGCGGCAGGATCAGGTCGGGGTCGAGGGTGATGTCCGGGATCTGCGGGACGAGCGCCATGACGATGCCGAGCAGGGTCATCAGCACGGGTTGCGGCACGCCGGTCCGCCGGGCGAGCGGCATGGTCACCACGGAGGCGAGCAGCACCAGGAAGAGCAGGGGCAGCTGGCCCACGGAAGGTTCCTCTCGGCGGCGGACGGGTGGGCGGCCCGACGGACGGACCGCGGCCCGGAGGGCGGACCGGGGCGGCCGGAGCGCACGGCCCGGGCCGCCGTTCAGGATAAATCTGACAATGCGCCCAACTGCCGCAACACGCCGGGCGGCGCTTGACCTCAAGGGCGCTTGAAGTCTGATCATCGAAAGGACCGATCAGCGGCCCGACAGACAGGCAGGAAGTCGATGAAGGCAGTCACCGTCCCCCGGTTCGGCGGCCCCGAGGTGCTGCGGGTGACCGAGGTGCCCACCCCCGCCGCCGGGCCGGGCGAGGTGCGGGTCCGGGTCCGCGCGGCCGGGGTGCAGCCCGCCGACCTCGCCGTCCGGGAGGGCTGGAGCCCGCCGGGCACCCGGCTGGAGCCGCCGGTGGTGCCGGGCAACGAGTTCGCCGGGGTGGTCGACCAGCTCGGGGCCGGCAGCTTCGGCTGGGAGGTCGGCGACGAGGTGCTGGGCTTCCGCCTGCTCGACAGCCACGCCGAGTACGTCACGGTGGACGGCGCCCACCTGGTCGCCAAGCCGGCCGCGATGCCGTGGGACCAGGCGGGCGCCCTCTCCGCCTCCGGCCAGACCGCCCACACCGCCCTGACCGAGCTGAAGGTGGGCCGCGGCGACACCGTGCTGGTGCACGGCGCCTCCGGCGGGGTCGGCACGGCCGCCGTCCAGCTGGCCCGCGCCTGGGGGGCCACGGTGATCGGCACCGCGAGCGAGCGCAACCACGACTACCTGCGGGAGCTGGGGGCGGTCCCGGTCGCGTACGGCGAGGGGCTGGTCGAGCGGGTGCGGGCGGTGGCGCCGCAGGGCGTGGACGCCGCCTTCGACGCGGCCGGGCGCGGCGCGCTGGAGGCGTCCGTCGAGCTGGTGGCCGACCGGGACCGGATCGGCACCGTCACCGACCACGCCACCGCCGCGCGGCTCGGCCTGCGGCAGCTGCGGGCGCAGCGGTCGGCGGCCCGGCTGACCGAGCTGGTGGAGCTCTGGGAGGCGGGCGGGCTCCGGGTGGAGATCGCCGCGGCCTTCCCGCTGGAGCGGGCCGCGGACGCCCACCGGACGGTCGGCACCGGACACGTCCGGGGAAAGGTCGTGCTCACGCCCTGAGCGGGCCGGCCGGGCCGATTGTGTGTTTCCGCTGCTGACCAGGTAATGTTCTCCACGTCAGCAGGCGCCGCTAGCTCAGTTGGTTAGAGCAGCTGACTCTTAATCAGCGGGTCCGGGGTTCGAGTCCCTGGCGGCGCACAGACAGCCGGAAGGCCCTTCGCGAGAGCGAAGGGCCTTCCGGCGTTTCCGGGCGCCGCCGGCCCGGGGCGGCCCGGCTGCTGCACTGCCCGCCGCCCCGGGGCGAGGGCCCCGGGGCGGCGCCGCGCGGCCTCAGTGCGGGATGGCGGCGATCAGCTCGGACGCCCCCTGCCGCTTCAGCGCGAGGGCCGTCGCGGTGCCGAGGTCCTCCGGGGTGAGCGAGCCGGCCCACTCGTGGGCGTCCAGGACCTGCTTGCCGTCCGGGGAGAAGACCCGGCCGCGCAGCGAGAGCCGGCCGTCCGGCTCGGCCTTGGCGTAGCCGGCGATCGGCGAGTTGCAGTGCCCCTGCAGGACGTGCAGGAACATCCGCTCGGCGCTCGCCTCGCGCCAGGTGAGGTGGTCGCCGAGACCGGCGACCGCCTCGATGGTGGCGGCGTCCTCCTCCCGGCACTGCAGCGCCAGGATGCCGGCGCCGATCGGCGGGCACATCGTCTCCGGCGGGAGGATCTCGGTGATCCGGTCCGGCTCGCCGATCCGCTCCAGCCCGGACACCGCGAGCAGCAGGGCGTCGGCCTCGCCGGCCGCCAGCTTGGCCAGCCGGCTGTTGGCGTTGCCGCGCATCGGCACGCACTCCAGGTGCGGGTGGGAGGCGGCGAGCTGGGCCCGGCGGCGGACCGAGGAGGTGCCGATCCGGGCGCCGGACGGCAGCTCGTCCAGGGTCAGGCCGCCGGGGTGCACGAGGGCGTCGCGGATGTCGTCGCGGCGCAGGTAGGCGGCGAAGACGGTGCCGGCGGGCAGCGGGCGGTCGGCCGGCACGTCCTTGAGGCAGTGCACCGCGAGGTCCGCCTCGCCGGCCAGCAGCGCCGCGTCGACCTCCTTGGTGAAGGCGCCCTTGCCGCCGAGCCGCGCGAGGTCGCCCATCCAGCGGTCCCCGGAGGTGGTCACCGGGACCACCTCGGTCCGCACCCGCGGGTGCAGGGCGGCCAGCTCGGCGCGGACCCGTTCGACCTGGGCCAGGGCCATCGGCGAGGAGCGGGAGACGATGCGGATCAACTCTGCGGTTGCCATGACCGGATGATAGACCGTCAGACACCTCGCTCCCGCGCTGCCCGGATCGTGGGCAGCCGGGCCGCCGCCGCGGCTATGCTCGAAACGCACACTGGTGTCAGGGCCGTACGCGACCGGCGATGAGGTGGGCCACATGCAGATCGGGGAGCTTGCGGAGCGGACCGGAACGTCCCGGCGACTGCTGCGCTACTACGAGGAGCAGGGCCTGATCTTCTCCGAGCGCTGTGCCAACGGCTACCGCACGTACGACGGGTCCTCGGTCGACCGGGTGCTGCAGATCCGGGGCCTGCTCGACGCCGGGCTGCCGACCAGGATCATCAAGCAGATCCTGCCCTGCCTGAGCAAGCCCCGGACCATCCACTTCGCGGACGCCACCCCGGAGATGCTCGCCACCCTGGAGCACGAGCTCACCAGCATGACGCGGCGGATCCAGTGCCTCACCCGCAACCGGGACGCCATCGCCGAGTACCTGGCGGCGGTGCGAGTCGGGGTGTGAGCTCCGCCGGGTGCCGGACGGCGCGCCCGGGCCAGGCCCCCGGACACACCCAATACCCGCACCCGGCGGAGCGGTCGGCGGCGGATGCCGTCAGCGGCGGAAGTAGCCGTCGAAGTTCCGGGAGAACTCCCGGCCGCCGAACTGGTCCCAGTTGATCGACCAGGTCATCAGCCCGCGCAGGTCGGGCTGGGCGCCGGCCTTCGGCACGTAGCTGCCGCAGTCGGCCAGCTTGGTCAGGCAGTCCAGCGCCTTGTTCACCTCGGCCGGGGCGACGTAGCCGTTGCCCGCGTTGGTGGTGGCCGGCATGCCGATGGCGACCTTGCCGGCGGGCAGCGGCGGGAACACGTTGGCGGTGTTGCCCGCGACCGGGAAGCCCTTGAGCAGCATGTCGGTCATCGCGACGTGGAAGTCGGCCCCGCCCATCGAGTGGTACTGGTTGTCCAGGCCCATGACGGAGCCGGAGTTGTAGTCCTGGACGTGCAGCAGGGTGAGGTCGTCGCGCAGCGCGTGGATCACCGGCAGGTAGGCGCCGGCGCGCGGGTCCTGTCCGCCCCAGGGGCCGGAACCGTAGTACTGGTAGCCGAGTTGGACGAAGAAGGTCTCCGGCGCCATGGTGAGGACGAAGCCCGGCCCGTACTTGGCCTTGAGCGTCCTGAGCGCGGAGATCAGGTTGACCACGACCGGGCTGGTCGGGTTCTTGAAGTCGGTGTCGCCGGTCTGCAGGGACAGCGAGTGGCCCTCGAAGTCGATGTCGAGCCCGTCCAGGCCCCACTTGTCGATGATCGCCGAGACCGAGCCGACGAAGGCGTCGCGGGCGGCGGCGGTGGTGAGCTGGACCTGGCCGTTCTGGCCGCCGATCGAGATCAGGACCTTCTTGCCCTTGGCGCGCTTGGCGGCGATCGCGGCCTTGAAGTCGGCGTCCGACTCCACGGTCGGGCACTCGGCGGCCGGGCAGCGGTTGAACCGGATGTCGCCGGAGGTGACGGAGGTCGGCTCGCCGAAGGAGAGGTTGATGAAGTCCCAGGAGTCCGGGACGTCGGCCATCCGGATGTAGCCGGCGCCGTTGGCGAAGCTGGCGTGCAGGTAGCCGACCAGGGCGTGGCCGCCGGCCGG
The DNA here is from genome assembly GCF_044747365.1 of Kitasatospora sp. NPDC090091. Lineage (NCBI taxonomy): Bacteria > Bacillati > Actinomycetota > Actinomycetes > Kitasatosporales > Streptomycetaceae > Kitasatospora > Kitasatospora sp. NPDC090091. The sequence goes on along the minus strand of NZ_JBIVDY010000015.1, from coordinate 193,832 downwards.
CGGCGTGGTGGGGGTCGCGGTGGCGGTGGGCGTGGCCGTCGCGGTCGGGGTCGCCGTCGGAGTGGCGGTGGGCGAGGCGGTCGGCGAGGGCGCGCCCGGGCCGTCCAGCGAGAGGTCGTCGGCGTAGTAGGTGCCCTGGCCGTACCAGCCGTGGGTGTAGACGGTGGCGCTGGTCTGGGTGGCGCCGGTGGTGAAGCCGACGCTGAGCTTCTGGTAGGCGCCGCCGGTGCCGGGCGTCCAGGTGGAGGCGCCGCCGGTCACCCCGAGGTAGACGTAGGAGCCCTTCACCCACCCGCTGAGCGTGTAGGTGGTGTTGGGGGCGACCGTCACGGTCTGGGTGCACTGGGCGTTGTCGCCCGCCGAGGCGGCACCGGCGAGGGCGTGGGCGCCGCCGTGGGCCTGGCCGGTGACGACGCTGCCGGCGCCGCCGCAGCTCCAGGGGTTCAGGGCGCCGCTCTCGAAGCCGCCGTTGACCAGGAACTCCCCGGCCGAGGCGGCGGGCGCCAGTCCGAGGGTCAGGCCGACCATCGTGGCGGCGGCGACGGCCGAGGCGGTGCCGGCGGCGACCAGGGTGCGGGGGCTGCGCGGGTGGCGAGCGGGCGAGTCACCGGCGGGCGAGTCACCGGCGCCGGGTACGAGTGTTCTGCGCATGCGGGGGCTCCTGCGGAAGCGCGGATCGTGGGGGGACGTCCGAGGGCACGCCGGAGGTACGCGCCAGTGGGGGTCGGCCCGACCGCGCACCCTAGTTGGACTAGACCACTGAAGTGGATCCGCCGGTGCGGTGTCAATGGTCCGGACCGGCCCCGGCCGGTCCCGGCCCGGCGTCCGGTTGCCGGGCGTGACACCCCGTCGAACCATGGAGGGGTGACCTCGCCCGGCTACCTCCGCTACCCCCACCTGCGCGGGGACCTGCTGGCGTTCGTCGCCGAGGACGACGTCTGGGTGGCCCCGCTCGACCCGGACGGCACCGTCGGCCGCGCCTGGCGGGTCAGCTGCGACCGCACCCGGGTCAGCCACCCCCGGCTCTCCCCCGACGGCGGCACCCTCGGCTGGACCGCCTGGCAGAGCCCCACCCCGGAGATCTGGACCGCGCCGGTCGGCGGCGGCGCGGCCACCCGGCTGAGCCACTGGGGCAGCCAGGACACCCGGCTGCGCGGCTGGCTGCCCGACGGCGAACTCCTCGCCGTCACCTCGTTCCACGAGCCCTTCGGCCACTACACCTGGGCGCACGCCCTCCCGCCGGACGGCGCGCCCGGCCGCCGGATGCCCTGGGGCCCGGTCGGCGACGCCCAGATGAACCGCTCGCACACCGTGCTGCTCACCGGCGCCGCCCCGCACGAGCCCGCCGCCTGGAAGCGCTACCGGGGCGGCGCCGTCGGACGGCTCTGGGTCGACGGCGAGCGGATCCTGGCCGGCCACCGGGGCCACCTCGCCTCCCCCATGCCGGTCACCGCGGCCGAGGGCGACCGGATCGCCTTCCTCTCCGACCACGAGGGCATCGGCAACCTCTACTCCTGCCGCCCCGACGGCACCGACCTGCGCCGGCACACCGACCACGCCTCCTACTACGCCCGCGAGGCCGCCGGCGACGGCACCCGGATCGTCTACCAGCACGGCGGCGACCTCTGGCTGCTGGAGAGCCTGGACGCCCCCGGCCCGCGCCGGCTGCGCGTCCCGCTCGGCGGCGCGCGGGCCGGCCGGCGGCCGTACCTGGTGAGCGCCGCCTCGCACGTCAAGGACCTCGCCTGCGACCAGACCGGCCGCGCCGGGGTGATCACCGTGCGCGGCAGCCAGTACTGGCTGACCCACCAGGACGGCCCCGCGCGGGCGCTCGCCGACACCCCGGGCGTCCGCACCCGGCTGCCGGTGGTGCTCGGGCACACCGGCGAGGCCGCCTGGATCACCGACGCCGAGGGCGAGGACGCCGTCGAGATCGTCCCGCTGCCCGGCCACCAGGCCGCCCCGGCCCAGCACGGGCACCGGGTGCTGGCGGCCGGCCGGCTCGGCCGGGTCCTGGAGCTGACCGCCTCCCCCGACGGCACCCACCTGGCCGCCGCCACCTCCGACGGGCGGCTGCTGCTGCTCGCCACCGCCGACGGCGCCGTGCGCGAGCTGGCCGCCTCCGGCCACGGACCCGTCTCCAGTGCGCGGTTCTCCCCCGACTCGCACTGGATCGCCTGGTCCCAGCCGACGGCCGGCCGCTCGCTGCGCCGGATCCGGCTCACCCGCGCCGACGGGGCCGCGCCGGTCACCGAGGTCACCGACGGCCGGTTCGAGGACGAGCAGCCGGTGTTCACCCGGGACGGCCGCTACCTGGCCTTCCTCTCCTGGCGCGGCTTCGACCCGGTCCACGACGTGCACACCGGCGACCTCTCGTTCCCGCTCGGCTGCCGCCCCTACCTCGTCCCGCTCTCCGCCGACACCCCCTCGCCGTTCTCCGCCTCCGCCGAGGACGGCGCCCCGCGCGGCGACGGCGGCGGCGACGGCACGGTGGAGGTCGACCCCGAGGGCATCGGCGACCGGCTGATCCCGTTCCCGGTGATCGCCTCCAAGTACTCGGCCACCGACGCCGTGCGCGGCGGGCTGCTCTGGCTGCGCTGGCCGATCTCCGGCACCCTCGGCCAGACCTTCACCAACCCGGACGACACCTCGGGCCGCCCGTCACTGGAGTACTTCGACCTGGCCCGGGGCAGCCGCAGCACGCTCGCCGACCGGCTGGACGGCTACGCCGTCTCCGGCGACGGCGGCTCGGTGGCCGTCTACTCGGCGGGCACCCTGCGGATCGTCCCGGTCACCGCGCCCTCCGCGTCCACCAGCGTGGACCTGCGCCGGATCACGCACACCGTGCACCCGGCCGCCGAGTGGCGCCAGGCGTACCGCGAGGCGGCCCGGATCGTCCGGGACCAGTTCTGGGACGCCGGGATGTCCGGCCTGGACTGGCCCGCGCTGGTGGCCCAGTACGAGCCGCTGCTGGCGCGGATCGCGAGCCCGGACGACTTCGCCGACCTGCTCCGCGAGCTGCTCGGCGAGCTGGGCACCTCGCACGCCTACGTCACCCCGTCCCGGCGCGGCGAGGGCCCGTCACTGGCGCAGCAGCCGCTCGGCCTGCTCGGCGCCAACGCGCACCGCACCTCCGACGGGCGCTGGCTGGTCGACCGCATCCTCCCCGGCGAGTCCTCCGACCCGCGGGCCCGTGCCCCGCTCGCCACCCACGGGGTCCGCAACGGTGACGAGCTGCTGGCGGTGGCCGGGCGCCCGCTGGACCCGGTCCGCGGCCCGTCCCCGCTGCTGGTCGGCACCGGCGGCACCACCGTCGAGCTCACCCTGCGCACCGGCGGTCCGGACGGGACGGTCCGCCGGATCGCGGTGACCCCGCTGACCGACGAGCGGCCCATCCGCTACCAGGACTGGGTGGTCAAACGGCGCTCGCTGGTCCGGGAGTTCAGCGACGGCCGGTGCGGCTACCTGCACATCCCGGACCTCGGCGGCTCCGGCTGGGCGCAGTTCAACCGGGACGTCCGGCGCGAGCTCGACAAGCCCGCGCTGGTGCTGGACGTGCGCGGCAACGCCGGCGGCAACGTGTCCGAGCTGGTGCTGGAGAAGCTCACCCGGCGGGTGCTGGCCTGGGACTTCAGCCGCGGCCGGCACCCGGTCCGGTGGCCCCGGGACGCGCCGCGCGGGCCGGTGGTGGCCCTCGCCGACGAGGCCACCAGCTCGGACGGCGACGTCATCATCACCGCGATCAAGCTGCTCGGGCTGGGCCCGGTGGTGGGCAACCGCACCTGGGGCGGGGTGGTCGGCATGACCGGACGGCACACCCTCGGCGACGGGACGCAGATCTCGGTGCCGAAGAACGCCTCCTGGTTCACCGGCGGGCTCGGCTGGTCGGTGGAGAACCACGGTGCGGAGCCGGACGTGCACGTGCTGCGCAGCCCGCAGGACTGGGCCCGGGGGCTCCACCCCGAGCTGGTCACGGCGGTGCAGCTGGCACTGGACCTGCTGGAGGACGCCCCGGCCGCCGTCCCGCCGCCGGACGAAACGCTGCGCCCGGACCTGCGCCGGCCACCGCTTCCGCCACGCGGGTGAACCGGCCCGCCACGCGGGTGAACCGGCCCCCGCCACGCGGGTGAACCGGCCGGCCTCGGTCGAGGAGCGGCAACGGCGACGGCGGCGGGCGCGTCCGTGTTCCGGATGCGCGCCCGCCGCCGTGCGGTGCGCGGGGACGTCAGTCCCAGGGGTCGCCCTCGGCCGTCATGTCCTCCCGGGCGCGCTGCTCGGCCTGCCGCTCGGTGAGGTTCGCGGACTCCCGGGCCTCCCGGGCCTTCTCGGTCTCGGCGCCGAACGCGTCGGCCGCCTCGTCGTGGGCGAGGGCGGCGCGCTGGGCGGCGTCCGTCATCGCGGTGGTGTCCTGCTCGTGGCTCCCGCCGAGGGAGGACCTGGCCTCCTCGTCGGCGTGGTGCGCCTTGTGGCGGAACCTGTCGAAGATGCCCATGACTCCTCCTCGGACGAATTCCGGGCTGCCCCCACTCTCACACCGGCGCCCCACGGGCGCATCCGCTGGGCGGGGCGGGGCTGCCGGCCCCGGCACGGTCGGGCCCTTGGTCCCGGACGGTGGGCGTCCAACGGCCGTGGCGGGCGGCGGACCGACGGCGGAGGGTGGAGGCGTCGGCCGGTCCCGATCCGCGCCGTCCCCGGAGTGCCCGTGACCGTTGGAGGCCTGCCGTGACCGTCGCACCCGCCCACCGCACCGCGCCGGAGGACCACCACGGCGGTCCGCGCCGTCTGGTCGGCCCGCTGGCCGCCCTCGACGGGCGGCTGGCCGGTCCGCACGACCTGCTGCTGATGCAGTGCCCCGGCTCGCTGCGGCCGGTCGGCGGCGGCGAGCTGCCGGAGTGGGCGCGCACGGTGCTGCGGGTGCACCCGTGGGTGACGGTCGGCCGGGCGCCCACCGTGCTCGGCGGGCCGGCGGACACCCCGCCCCCGGTGCGCTGCACCCGGGACGTCGACGCCGCGCCGGAGCAGTGGCTGCCGGTGACGGTGCGCGGAGCGGAGCGCGGCCGGCGGTTGGACGCGCTGGCGCCCCGGGCGGCGGTGGCCCGTACGCTGCGGCCCGAGCAACTCGTCGGCCGGGAGGAGCTGCTGCCGCCCGGGCGGGTGGCGGCGGTCCCGGCCCTCGCGGCGCTGCCGGCGGCCGGGCGGCTGGTCGCGGAGCACCGGCTGGCCTGGGGGCCGATCGGCGCGGTCGGCTACGAGCTGGGCACGGGCGTCCCGGTGGCCGGGCCGCTGAGTCCGCTGCGGCTGGTGCTGCGCGCCCCACAGCCGGTGAGCCGGCGGGACGCACTGCTGCTGCGGCGGGCCCTCGGCCGGCTGCCCGTCCCGGTGCAGGCGGAGCTGGAGACCCGGTACGGAGCGGTGCTGCTCGCCGAGTACGCGGCCGGGGCGCCGACCCTCACGCTGCTGACGCCGGACGGGCCCCGGGAGGTCCACGATCCGTGGTTCCCCCGGGGCCGCCAGTGGCGCCTGCCCTGACGGACGGCCTGCCGGGCCTGCCGGGCGCCTGCCGTTCGTGGTGCCGCCGGGCGTGCGGGACACGCCCGGCGGGTGTCAACCGCTGATGCTGGGCGCGCCGGTCTCCAGGTGGCCGGTGAACCGCTGCGACCAGCTGGAGTCGGCGTCCACCGTGATGGTGAAGTCGTACCAGCCGTTGGTGTAGGCGACGGCGTTGAAGTAGTCGCTGACGCTGCCGCCGGCCGGCACCTGGTACGTCCAGGGGCCGTCGGTGCGGTAGTTGTTGGAGGCGACGGTGAAGGTCATCGGCGTGCTGCCGGCGTTGGCCAGCTTGAAGTACACCGCGAGCTTGCCGGTGCCCGGCTCGACCGCGTAGCTCGCGGTGACCGCGGCGTTCTTTCCCGCCTTGTTGGCGTCGCCCTTGAAGCGGCGCAGGAAGCGGTTGGGGCCGACCACGGAGAGGTCGTACGGGCCGCTGCCGAAGCCGAGGCCGCAGTTGAAGAAGTCGCTCTGGTTGCCGCCCGGGTCGACGGTGTACTGCCAGGGACCGCCGCTGCGGTAGGCGTTGGCGTAGGCCGCGAAGTGGGCCGACTTCTGGGCCAGGGGGCCCTCGTTGGCCATCTTCAGCCAGACCTTGATCGCGCCGGCGGAGCCGTACTCCAGCCGGTCCAGGTTGGCGTTGGGCTGGTAGGGCAGGGCGCGGGCCGGGCGGGTGCCGGCCTCCTGGACGGGCAGCTTGTTGTCCACCGGCGCCGGGTTGGGCAGCGGGCCGCAGGTCGACAGGCCGATCGTGGCGTCGGTGTTGGGCAGCGCCGGGAGGCCGTAGACCGGGTTGGCGAAGTCGAACAGGCCGGTGAGGTCGCCGCAGACCCGGCGGCGCCAGTCGCTGATGTTGGGGCAGGTGGCCGGCTTGCCGATGGCGGCCGTCCACTTCTCCATGAAGCGCAGCACCGAGGTGTGGTCGAAGACCTCGGAGTTGACCCAGCCGCCGCGGCTCCAGGGCGAGATGGCGATCATCGGGACACGGAAGCCCAGGCCGATGTTCTTGCCGCCGTAGAACTCGCCGGGGGTGCCGGCCGGGGCGGCCGGCGGCGGGACGTGGTCGAAGAAGCCGTCGTTCTCGTCGTAGTTGAGGAAGAGGACGCTGGAGTTGAAGACGTCCGGGTCGGCGTTGAGCGCGTCGATCACGTTGTGGACGAAGTGCGCGCCGTCGGCCGGGGTTGCGTACGGGTGCTCGGAGACCTCCTGGTTGGGCACGATCCAGGAGACCTGCGGGAGGGTGCCGTTCAGCACGTCGGCCTTGATCGCGGCGACGATGTCGTCCGGGGTGCGGCCGGTGACCTTGGGGACGGAGCCCATGCCCTTGACGGCGAGCGGGCTGCCGGCCGGGGCGTTGGCGAACTGGGTGAAGTAGGCGAGCGCGTTGTCGCCGTAGTTGTCGGCCGCGTTCTGGTAGACCTTCCAGCTCACGCCGGCGTTCTCCAGCGCCTCGGCGTAGGTCTGCCAGCGCAGGCCCTTCTCGTCGCCGCCGTCGTACGCCGGGCCGCCCGCCTGGCCGTCCGGGTCGATCTGGCCGGACCAGTGGTAGGTGCGGTTGGGGCCGGTGGCGCTGATGACGGAACAGAAGTAGGCGTCGCAGACGGTCCAGTTCTCCGCGAGCGCGTAGTGGAACGGGATGTCCTGGCGGGTGAGGAAGCCCAGGGTCCGCACATTGCCCTTGGCGAGGACCCAGGAGTCCATCTTGCCGCCGTTCCAGGCGGTGTGCTGGTCGTTCCAGCCGTGCGCGAGGTCGCCGTTGCACTGCGCCAGCCGCTGCGGGTCGGCCCCGCCGGCGGGCTTGGTGAGGCTGAACTGCCACGGGTACTGGCGGCCCAGGAGGTTGGGCTGGTTGAAGACGCTGTAGCCGCCGGCGATCTGGATCGCGCTGCGGTCGGCGAAGCCGCGCACCCCGCGCAGCATGCCGAAGTAGTGGTCGAAGCTGCGGTTCTCCTGCATCAGGATCACGATGTGCTTCGCGTCCGCGATGGTGCCGGACTGCGACAGCGCCGCCGACGGCGCGGGCTCGGGCGCACCCGGCGCCGCCCCGGCACCGGTGGTGCCGGCCACGGCCAGGCCGGCCGCGGCCGCTCCGGACAACGCGACGAACTTCCTACGACTCAGCTCGGCCATCAGCCCAGCCCGTCCCTTCACTGGCGATGTTGTGCACACAAGTTGGGGCCCATCGATCGCGCAGCATCATCCACCCGCCCCGAACGGCCCCACCAGGGGGCCGGAGCAGGGTTGGCGGACTGTTCGCCCCGCCGTCACCGAGCGACGGCCGGCTGAACACCGGTGCCTCAGTCCTTCACGGTGATCCCCAGGGCGTGGGCGAACTGGGGAGCGAGCTCCAGGAGCTGGGTGGAGCTGATGACCGCGCCGCGCAGGCCCTGGTGGCCGTCGGGCAGGCCGAGGCGGGCGGCGCCGCGCAGGTCGACCTTGGTGAGCTTGGCACCGCGCAGCCGGACCTCCTCCAGGGTCGAGCCGGGGAAGGAGACGTCGGTGAGCCTGGCGTCACCGAAGTCGACGTCCCGCAGCAGGCAGTCCTCGAAGACCACGTCGCGCAGCACGGCGGCCCGCAGGTTGACCGCCTCCAGCTTGCAGCCGCGGAAAACGGTGCGGCGCAGCGCCGAGCCGTGGGCCGCGACGCCGGCCAGCACGCCGCCGGTGAACGCGCTGTCCTGCCACTCGCTCTCGCTGAGGTCGCAGCCCACCCAGCGGCCGGCCTGCGCCCAGACCTCGGTGAAGCGGGCCTGGCGCATCCGGACCCCGTCGAGGGCGACGCCGGTGAAGGCGCACTCCAGGAAGACGGCGCCGGCCGCCGACTCGTCGCGGTGCTCGCCGCCGTCGAAGTGCACGGTGTCGTGGCGCTCGTCGCTGCGCAGCGGGCCGGTGTGCGGGGTCAGCAGGTGGGCGTACGGCAGGTCGGCCAGGCGGTCGGGGACGGAGAGCGGCATGGCGGTGGCACCTCGCGGTCGGGGGGTACGGCTCCTCGCCCGGATGCTCCCATGCAGCACCGACGGTCACGCCGCACCTGAGCTGCGCCGCTCCAGAGGTGCGCCGCTCCCGAGGCGGACGGCGGGGGCCCGGCCGCTCCGGGGGGAGTGAGCGGCCGGGCCGGTGTCGCGGTTGGATCAGCCGCGGGCCCAGAGGGAGTTCACCCGGCTGCGCTCCGCGGAGTTCGGGTACGGGTTGGTGCAGGAGGTGCCTGGGCCGCCGCCGGACATCAGCTCGCTGCACGGGCCCGAGTAGTGGTCCGGCAGGCCCAGCACGTGCCCGGTCTCGTGGGCGGTGACCCGGGTCGAGTTGTACCGGCGGTTCTGCGCGTAGTCGAGGAAGATGTAGCCGCGGCCGTGCCCGTCGGTGCTCGCGTACGAGCCGCGCGAGTCGTTGCCCTCGTAGTAGCGGAAGTCGGCGTTGGTGCCGGACCGCAGCTGGACGTTGGCGACCGAGCCGTTCCAGATCTGCGCGCTCTGGGCTATCTGGTTGCGGAAGGTCGGCGCGCTGCTGGCGTCGTAGGTCACCACGACGGCCTTGAGGAACGGCGCCGCGGCCTGCTTGGCGAGCGCCGACTTCATGACGGCCTCGTAGAACGCCTGGTTGTCCGCGTCCTCGGCGGCCGAGCCTGCATAGGCGTTCGCGGTGTAGCCCTGGGTGGCCGGGGCGGCCGCGGCGGCCGTCGGCAGGACGGCCACGCCGGCGGCGAGGGCCAGGCCGAGGGCGGCGGAGAGCGTGCGGGCGATGCGGTTCACGTGGGGCTCCTGTTCGCGGGGGCGCGGCCATGGGGGACCGCGGTGACGGAGGGAAGAGGGGAACCGGTACTGCGGAGCGGAGCGGAGCGGAGCGGAGCGCGGGTCAGCCCGCGAGGCCGTTCCGCCAGAGGGAGTTGACCCGGCTGCGCTCGGTGCTGTTCGGGTAGGGGTTGGTGCAGGACGGGCCGGGACCGCCGCCGGACATCAGCTCGCTGCACGGGCCCGAGTAGTGGTCGGGCAGGCCGAGGACGTGCCCGGTCTCGTGCGCCGTGACGCGCAGGGAGTCGTACTCCTGGTTCTGCGTGTAGTCGAGGAAGATGTAGCCGCGGCCGTGCCCGTCGGTGCTCGCGTACGAGCCGTTGCTCGGGTCGTCGCCCTCGTAGTACGAGAAGTCGGCGTTGGAGCCGGCCTGGAGCTTCACGTTGGCGACCGAGCCGTTCCAGATCTGCGCGGACCGGGCGATCTCCCCGGAGAAGGACGGCGCGTTGCTGGGGTCGTACGTCACCACGACGGCCTTGAGGAACGGCGCCGCGGCCTGCTTGGCCCGCGCCGACTTCATCACCGCCTCGTAGAAGGCCTGGTTGTCGGCCTTTCCGTTGCTCCGCTGCGCCGACGCCGAGGGGGTGTAGTGCTGGGCGCCGGCGGCGGCCCGGTCGACGGGTGCGGCCGAGGCCGTGGTGGGCAGCGCGGCCAGTCCGGCGGCGAGCGCCAGACCGACGGCAGCAGAGAGCATCCGCGGGATGCGGTTCATGTGGGGGCTCCGATTCGCGGGTGCGCCGCGGCGGTGGGGGCCGGTCGCGGGCATCGGATGAATGTTTGCTGCCCCAGAGCTTCGGCCAGGTCGGCGGCCCGGCGGATGATGTCAATCGGCGATAGCGCGGACCAATCCCCGTCGTCCGGCGGGGTTCCGACCCCGCCCAACGGCCTGTCATGTCCCTGGCGTCACACCCATTCGCCCGGTTATGCTCCCGACGTGGAGCTCGACGTGAGACACCTGCGGGTGCTGTGCGCCATCGCCGACACCGGCAGCCTCCGCAAGGCCGCGCGGCAGCTCGGGATGACCCAGCCCTCGCTCACCACCCAGCTGCGCCGGATCGAACGCACCATCGGCGGCCGGCTGTTCACCCGTGAGCAGACCGGCAGCCGGCCGACCGCGCTCGGCCACTCGGTGCTGTCGCGGGCCCGGCCGGTGATCGCCGAGATGACCGCGCTGGTCGCCGCCGCGCGCCAGGAGGCCCGCGAGGCGGCCGGTGGCGAGCGCTCCCGCCGGCTGCGGATCGGCAGCGTCGGCAGCCGGGCGGTCGCGGCCTGGCTGCGCCGGGTGCACGAGCGGCTGCCGGAGACGGACACCACCATCCACATCGACATCTCCGCCAACGCCCTGCTGCGGATGGTCGCCGCCGACCAACTGGACGTGGCCTTCGTGCACGAGAGCGAGGGGTTCCCGCTCCGGGTGCCGCCCGACGCCGAGCACCGGGTGCTGCTGGCCCGCGAGCCGCAGTTCGTCGCCCTGGCCGCCGGCCACCCGGCCGCCGCCCGGTCGGTGGTCCACCTGACCGACCTCGCCGAGGACACCTGGATGGTCGACCCGACGGCCGACCACGAGTACGCGGCCATGCGCCGGGTCTTCACCGAGGCCGGGCTCAACCCCCGGGTGGTGCAGGTGCGCGACAACGCCACCGCCGCCGAGCTGGTCGCATCCGGGGAGGCCGTCCGGCCCTGCCAGCCGACCTCGTCACCGGGGCCGGGCACGGTCGTCCGGCCGGTGCACGGCGACCCGCTGGCCGTCCGGCTGCTGCTCGCCTGGCGGCCGCGGGCGCTCAGCCCGCCCGCACTGGAGGTCCTCTACGGCGAGCTGCGCGCCGCCTACCTGGACCTGGCCCGGGTCAACCCGGCCTACCGGGCCTGGCTCGCCCGGCACGACCACGCCCTCCAGCACCTGCTGGGCCCCGGCCTCCAGGAGGACCCCCGCGACGGGCAGCCGCGGGAGCCCCTCCCCACCATCGGTCAGCCGCGGGCGTGCAGCGTGACGCCCACCGCCACCGTGGCCGCGCTCACCAGACCGGCCACCAGGACGCCCGAGCCGCCGGCCGCGGTGCACGCCAGCACGGCCAGCGAGGCGGCCGGCAGCAGCGCCTGCTCGACCCCGGTCTTGCCGTGCCGGGCGTGCAGCAGCCAGACGGTGAACAGGTAGACCGCCGTCGGCACCGTCACCGTCGCGGTGGCGGCGGTCTCCGAGATGTGTGCCTTGTGCACCGCCGACTCGACCGCGACCTCCAGCCCCGCGCCGATCGCCGCCGCCGACCCGAACACCACGTAGTGGCCGTAGCCCCAGAGGAAGGCCTGCCGGTTGGAGCGCAGGTGCTCGTGCACCTCCCGGGCGAAGTAGATCCACCAGGCCGAGAAGCAGATCAGCAGACCGCCGGCGGCGACCGGCAGCAGCCGGTCGAGCCCCTCGTGCTCGTCCACCGCCGACTGCACCGCGATGGTCGCCGCCGCCACCGTCTCACCCAGCACGATCAGGGTGAACAGGCCGTAGCGCTCGGCGATGTGGTGCGGGTGCCAGCTGGTGCGCAGCCGCAGTTCGGCGATCACCGGCACGGACAGCTCGGCCAGGATGCCGAGCGGGATCAGGTACGGCCGGGCCGACTCCGGCAGCAGCAGCACCACGGCCCAGCCGATCTGGCAGAGCGTGATCCCGGCCGCGTACCGCAGGGCCACCCCGCGTGCCGCGCCCTCCTCGCCGGCCGCCGCGCGCAGCCACTGGGTGACCATGGCCAGGCGCATCACCACGTACCCGACCACCGAGAGCGTCAGGTCCTGGTCGGCGAACATCCTCGGCACGCCGGCCGCGAGGATCAGCACACCGGCGATCTGCACCAGCGTGGTGACCCGGTAGGGGACGTCGTCGCAGTCGTACGCCGAGGCGAACCAGGTGAAGTTCATCCAGGCCCACCAGATCGCGAAGAACGCGAAGACGTACCCCCGCAGCCCGTCGCCGTAGTGCCCGGCGGCGAGGTCGTGGGCCAGCTCCCGGCCGGCCTGGCCGACGGCGACCACGAAGCAGAGGTCGAAGAACAGCTCCAGCGGCGTGGCCACCCGGTGCGGCTCGTCCCGGCTGCGCGGGACCATCGGGCGCACCGGGCGCCGGTCGACGGGGTGCGGGCGGCGGGGCGCCGCGGCGGGTTCGCTGCTCATGGTCGGGTCTCCAGGCTGCGGGACGGCGGGCTGCGGGACGGCGCTGCCGGACGGCCTGCTGCGCCGTCCCGCGCATCCTGGCAGCGGCGCGGGCCGGGCGCACGCACCGGCGCGCGCTTGCGAAACACGCCCGTCATGCCACATTGGCCCGATTTTCTGCGTCCGGCTTCGCCCGATATGCCCTTCCGTCAGCGAGAGTTGACGCCCGGGTGCGCGAACCGGGTGACTGCGGGACGGGTTTCCAGGACGCGCCCGTGCCGTACGGCACGGCGGCCGGGATCCCCCGCTAGATTCTTCCCCGGTTGGAAGCGAGCGGGTCCGGAGCGACCCCACGACACGGGCGGCCTGCGGGCAACGCGGAAGGTCAAGGCCGGCGGCAGGACGGCGGGGGCGGCAGAGCCGTTCCCCCGCGTCCGCACCACCGGCCTCGTGATCACCGCGCTGCTCGCCAGCGCCTGCCGTACCGCCCCCTCCGCCGTCTTGTGCCGTCCTCGCCGCCTACACGGACGCGACGAACGCGGACGCCGAGGCCGAGGCCGATCGAGCCGCCGAGGCCGATCAAGCCGCCGGGGCCGATCCGGCGCCGGTCACTTCTCCCAGCCGACCTTGGCGTAGTCGACGCCGGCCAGGCCGAACGCGCCGTAGTTGGCCAGCCCCTTGCGGACCGCCACCACCGTCGGCCGCTGGTACAGCTCGACGGTGTGCCCGAGCTCCCAGATCCTGGCGTCCGCCTGGTTGTACAGCTTCGCCGCCTCCACCGGGTCGGTGGTGCCGGCCGCCTTCTTGAGCAGGCCGTCGATCTCCGGCGTGCCGAGCCTGGAGAAGTTGCCGAAGACGTTGTCGCCCTGCGGCAGGCGGAAGTTGAGCAGGCTGCTGGAGAGCGGGAACGAGTCGGTGTTGCGCCAGCTCGCGATGTCGAACTTGCCCGGGTTGACGTACTTGGTGAAGAAGTCGTTGCTCGGGACCTTGTCGAGCTCGACCTTGACGCCGGCCGCCAGCCACATCGCCTGGGCCGCGGTGGCGAGGTCGAGCTGGGCCTGCGGGGACGACTCGTTGAACACCCAGTGCAGGGTCAGCGACCGGCCGTCCTTGGTCCGCGGCTGCCCGCTGCCGGCCTCCTTCCAACCCGCCTCGTCCAGAGCCTTCTTGGCGGCGGCCAGGTCGAACTTGGCCCACTCTCCGGAGTTGTCCTGGTAGCCGGTCTGGTTGGGCATGAAGATGTGGTTGCCCAGCGGCTTGAACTCCACCGGCACACCGTTGTTGGCGATCTTGATCAGGGCGGAGCGGTCCAGCGCCTTGCCGAGCGCCTGGCGCACCTTCTGGTCGGCCAGCGCCCCGCCGCCGCCGAAGGAGATGTGCACCTCGTCCCACGGGCTGGCGCTCCGGATCGTCGCGTCCTTGGCGTCCTTGAGCTGCCCGTAAGCCGTCGCGGTGCCCGCCGCGGCGAAGTCGATCTCGTTGTTGAGGAACGCCTGGGTGGTCGCCGACTGCGACATCACCCGGAAGGTGATCTTCTCGACCTTGGGCTTCGCGCCCCACCAGGCCGGGTCCGGGACCAGCGTGAGGGTCTGCGCCGTCTTGTCCGCCGTGCCGACCTTCAGCGCGCCGGCGGTGATCGGGATCTTCTCCACCCAGCCCTTGTTGAAGTCGTCCGCCGTGGCGATGCCGGCCGCCGGGATCAGCGGGCGGAACAGGTTCTGCCAGTCGGCGTACGACTCCGAGAAGGTCACCTTGACCTCGGTCGGGTCCGCGCCCTGCTCCACGGCCGAGATCAGCTCGTAGCCGGCGGAGTCGGCGATGTTGTAGCCGTCCTTCTTGCCGTTGCTGGCCTCCCAGTCCGCCTTGAAGTCCAGGTAGCCGAGCGGCTTCCCGTCCGACCACTTGGCCTTCGGGTTGAGCTTGTAGGTGACCACCTGCGGCGAGGTGGAGGTGACCTTGGCGTCCAGCAGGTAGTCGGTGACCGGCTTGAAGGTGCCCGCCTCGTCGGTGGTGAAGAGCTCCGGCTCCAGCGCCCGCATGATCTCGACCGCGTCACCGTAGCGGCCGTCGACCTGGAACGGGTTCCACTGCGTGATCCACTGGTACAGCGGGAACCGGACCTCGCCGCCGTCCTTCAGTTGGTCCACCGGCTTGGCGTTGATGTCGATCGAACCCTGTCTCGGCGGCTCGCTCTTGACCGCGTTGTCGGCCGAGCCGCCGCCCGAGCTGCACGCGGCTGCCGCCAGCGCGGCGGCGAGGGCGAGGGCGGCCGCCCGGCCGAGACGGCGGACGGGCGTGACGGTGGATGCGTCCATGAGGGTCCCCCAGAAGATCCGGAATGTGGCGAGGGTTGGGCGTCGCGAGGTGTGGCGAGGCTTGAACGTGGGCAGCCAAGTCGGTGCCCGAGGAGCGAACGTAACAGTCGATCAGATCCAGTACCAGGGGGAGTAGTTCACGCCTGATCCAAATGAAACGGGCGGCAACACGGCCGCAACACCCCGGCCGTGCGCCGGTGCCAGACTCCTGACCTGCACCTCTCACCACCCGGCCCGAACGGGGCCACCGACCGAAGGCCACCCACCGATGCCCACCAGACGCGTCGGGCCCGCCCCCACCCCGGGCGGCCGCTGATGCTCCGCTACCTGGCGAAACGATTCAGCTACTACGCAGTCCTGCTGATCGTCGCCGTCTTCCTGGCGTACGCCCTCTCCGCCACCGCGCTCCGGCCCCGCACCTACTTCGAGGCCAAGGTGCCGCGCCCGGCCGCCGCGTCGGTCGAGCGGCAGCTCGACGACCTCAACCTGAACGACCGCACCCCCGTCGTCGAGCGCTTCGGCCGCTGGGCCGGTGACCTGCTCCACGGGGACCTCGGTCGCACCATCCACGACACCCCGGTGACGGACGACTTCCGCCGCAGGGTCTGGGTCTCGCTGCGGCTGCTGCTGCTCGGCAGCCTGCTCGGCATGGCCCTCGGCGTCGCCGCCGGCGCCTGGAGCGCGGTGCGCCAGTACCGCATCTCCGACCGGCTGCTCACCGTGTTCTCGTTCGTCCTGCTCTCCACCCCGGTCTTCCTGGTCGCGCTGTTCCTCAAGAACGGCGCCATCGCCGCCAAGGACGTCGCCGGCCACGAGGTCGTGCCCTTCACCGGGTACGAGACCCCCGGCCTGACCGGCGGCATCGGCGCCCACCTCGCCGACTGGGCGCTGCACCTGCTGCTGCCCACCCTCTCGCTGGCCCTCGGCGGCCTCGCCACCTACAGCCGCTACCAGCGCGGCACCATGCTCGACGTACTCGGCTCGGACTACCTGCGCACCGCCGAGGCCAAGGGCCTCACCCGCGGCCGCGCCCTGGTCAAGCACGGGCTGCGGACGGCCGTGATCCCGATGTCGACGATGTTCGCCTACAGCTTCCTCGGCATCTTCACCGGCGCCGCCTTCACCGAGACCATCTTCGGCTGGCACGGCATGGGCGAGTGGTTCATCCAGTCCATCAACGAACAGGACGTCAACTCGGTGGTCGCCGTAAACCTGTTCGCCGCGGTGGTCGTCCTCGCCTCCGGCTTCCTCGCCGACACCCTGCACGCCGCCCTCGACCCGCGCGTGCGGTCCTGACCGGAGGAGACTGCCGTGACCGCCGTCGCCGCGGAGCCCGCCGCGCCCGTACCCGCCCCGGACCCCGCCGCCGGGCCCGCCCCCGAGGCGGCCGGCCGGGGCCGGCTCGTCCTCGCCCGCCTGCTCGCCGCCCGCTGGGCGGTGGCCGGCGCCGTCGTCGTCCTGCTGCTGTTCGTCCTCGCCTTCGGCGGCCAGTACCTCACCCCCTGGGACTACGCCGCCCCCGACTACACCGCGCTGCGCCAACCCCCGTCCACCACGCACTGGTTCGGCACCAACGGGGTCGGCCAGGACGTCTTCGCGCAGACCGTCCGCGGACTGCAGAAGTCGCTGGTCATCGGGCTGCTGGTGGCGGTGTTCTCGACCGTGCTGGCCTCGCTGTTCGGCGCCTGCGCCGGCTACTTCGGCGGCTGGACCGACCGGATCCTGATGTTCGTGGTGGACCTCATGCTGGTCTTCCCCAGCTTCCTGGTCATCACCATCATCTCCCCCCGGCTGAAGGGCGCCGGCTGGCTCGCCTTCGTCCTGCTGCTGGCCCTCTTCAACTGGATGATCACCGCCCGGGTGGTCCGCTCCATGACCATCTCGCTGCGCGACCGCGAATTCGTCCGCGCGGCCCGGTTCATGGGCGTGCGGCCGCTGCGGATCATCACCCGGCACATCCTGCCGAACGTCGCGTCCTTCCTCATCATCGACGCCACCATCGCCGTCGGCGGGGCCGTGATGAGCGAGACCGCGCTCTCCTACTTCGGCTTCGGGGTGAAGGCGCCGGACGTCTCGCTCGGCACGCTGCTCGCCGCCGGCACCAACGACGCACCGGTCTTCCCGTGGCTGTTCTACTTCGCCGCTGGGCTGCTGGTGCTCTTCGTCCTGGCGGTCAACCTGATCGGGGACGGGCTGCGCGACGCCCTCGACCCCACCGCCGACGCGGCCCGCACCCGCCGCGGCCCCCGCCGCACGCGGAAGCGGGTGCTGCGGGGCGGTGCGGGCGACGCCGGTTCGGCGGGGGCGGCCGACGTCGGCCGTTCTGCCGGCTCGGCGGGGGCGGCCGGTTCGACCGGCTCGCCCGGTTCGCCCGCGCCCGGCTCGCCCGGCTCGCCCGGCTCGACCGAGAGCAACCGTTCGGCCCGTAGGAAGGGTGGCAGCCAGTGACGACCACCGTCGCAACCCCGCCGACCACGGCCCCGCTGCTGGACGTCCGCGACCTACGGGTCGACTTCGCCGGCCCGCGCGGCACCACCGTCCCCGCCGTGCGCGGCGTCGACCTCACCCTGCGGCGCGGCGAAACCCTGGGCATCGTCGGCGAGTCCGGCTCCGGGAAGTCCGTCACGGCGCTGTCCGTACTGGGCCTGCTCCCCGGCACCGCACGGGTGCGCGGCTCGGTCCGGCTGGACGGCCGCGAACTGGTCGGCCTGCCCGGCCGCGAGCTCGCCGCCGTCCGCGGCCGCCGGGTCGCCATGGTCTTCCAGGACCCGCTCTCCGCCTTCACCCCCGTCTACCGGATCGGCGACCAGATCGTCGAGGCGCTGCGCATCCACCAGTCGCTCGACCGGGCCGCGGCGCGCACCCGCGCCGCCGAACTGCTCGACCTGGTCGGCATCGCGGCGCCCGAGCGGGCGCTCGACAGCTTCCCGCACGAGTTCTCCGGCGGCATGCGCCAGCGCGCGATGATCGCGATGGCCATCGCCAACGACCCCGACATCCTGCTCGCCGACGAGCCGACCACCGCCCTGGACGTCACCATCCAGGCGCAGGTGCTCGACGTGCTGCGCACCGCCCAGCGGGAGACCGGCGCCGCGCTCGTCCTGGTCAGCCACGACCTCGGCGTCATCGCCGGGATGGCCGACCGGGTCGCCGTGATGTACGCGGGCCGGGTGGTCGAGACGGCCGGCGTGGACGAGCTGTTCGCCGCGCCCCGCCACCCGTACACGCTCGGGCTGATCGGCGCCGTGCCCCGGTTGGACGGCCGGGGCGGACCGCTCGTCCCGATCCCCGGCGTGCCGGCGCCGATGGCCGAGCTGCCGCCGGGCTGCCCGTTCGCCGCCCGCTGCCCGATGGTGGAGGAGCGGTGCCGGACGGCCGAGCCCGCGCTCACGGGCGTTGCAGAGCCGGGGGGTTCGGACGGGGCCGGGGGTGCGGACGACGCGGCGGATTCGGAACAGGCCGGGGGTGCGGGCGCGGTCGGGGGCGCGGGCGCGGTCGGGGGCGCGGACGGGGCCGGGGGTGCAGGCCGGCATCTGGCGGCGTGCGTCCGGGCCGGCGAGCTGGCCGTGCGGCGCCCCGCACCGAGTGAGGTGTACCCGGTGCCGCCGCTCCCGCCCGCCGCGGTCGCCGTACCGCGCGAGGAGCGCGCGCCGGTGCTCGCCGTCAGTGGCCTGACCAAGACCTTCCCGCTGCTCAAGGGCACCGTCTTCAAGCGCCGGATCGGCGAGGTCCACGCGGTGGACGGCGTCGAGCTGGACATCCGGCAGGGCGAGACGCTCGGCCTGGTCGGCGAGTCCGGCTCGGGCAAGTCCACCACCCTGTTCGAGCTGCTGCGGCTGGCCGCCCCCGAGTCCGGCCGGATCGAACTGCTCGGGCAGGACACCTCCGCGCTCTCCCGGGCCGACGCCCACCGGATGCGCGCCCAGCTGCAGATCGTCTTCCAGGACCCGATGGCCAGCCTCGACCCGCGGATGCCGGTCGGCGACATCGTCGCCGAACCGCTGCGCGCCCAGCGCGCCGCCCGCGAGGAGATCGCCCGTCGGGTGCCCGAACTGCTCCGGCAGGTCGGACTCGACCCGGCCCACGCCGTCCGCTACCCGCACCAGTTCTCCGGCGGGCAGCGGCAGCGGATCTCGATCGCCCGCGCGCTGGCCGTCCGGCCGAAGCTGCTGGTCCTGGACGAGCCGGTCTCCGCGCTGGACGTCTCCATCCAGGCGGGCGTGCTCAACCTGCTCCAGTCGCTCAAGGCGGAGCTGGGCCTCTCCTACCTCTTCGTCTCGCACGACCTGTCGGTGATCCGGCACCTCGCCGACCGGGTCAGCGTGATGTACCTCGGCCGGACCGTCGAGCAGGGCGAGGTCTCCGCCGTCTTCGACCGCCCGCGCCACCCGTACACACGCGCGCTGCTCTCCGCCGTACCGCTCCCGGACCCGGCCGCCGAGCGGGCCCGCAGCCGCATCCTGCTGGCCGGCGACCCGCCCTCGCCCACCGTCCGGCACGCCGGCTGCCGCTTCCGCAGCCGGTGCCCCGTCTACGCCGGGCTCGACGCAGGGTCCAGGGCCCGCTGCGAGAACGAGGCACCGGCGTTGACCGGGCCGGCACCGGGCGAGGACCACCAGGCGGCGTGCCACTTCCCGGAGTGACCTGAGTCGGGCCGGCGCGGGCCGGTCCCGCCCTCGCGCCGGCCCGGGCCGGGCCGGCGCGAGAATCGCGATCGCCCGGTCACCGGGCGTGTCCGCACGGTCGCGATTCGGCAGACCGGCCGGACCCCGTGTAATGTCTTCCAGGTCAGCAGGCGCCGCTAGCTCAGTTGGTTAGAGCAGCTGACTCTTAATCAGCGGGTCCGGGGTTCGAGTCCCTGGCGGCGCACATGGCAAGGTCTCAGGCCGTCCACTCCGGTGGACGGCCTGAGGCGTTTCCGGGGCACGGTAGGTTGCGAGGACGGCGCGGCCCCACGCGCCCTTCGCGACAGCTGGGGGTTCCGTCCATGGCACCGCTCGACACTCGCTCGCTCCCGGAGGAGCTGCTGCTGCTCTGTGCCGAACCGGTGCGCGGCCGGCTCCGGATCCCGCAGTCCGCCTTCTACTGGGCAGTCCCCGGCAGCGTCCTCGCCGAACTGCAGCTCGGCGGAGCGATCACCGTCGACGGCCGGCGGATCACCGGCTTCCAGCCGCTCGGCTCCCACGACGAGATCGCGGCCGGGGTGCTCACCCGGCTGGAGGAGACCGGCAAGCGCAAGCACCGGCTCGGTCTCGACCTGGCCATGCGCCGGATCCCGCGCAAGCCGACGCAGCAACTGCTCCTCGACCGGCTGACCGCCGACGGTGTCCTGACCGTCGACCGGCGGAGCTTCCTCGGTCTGCCGTACCGGCGCTACACGGCGGTGCCGCCGGGGATCGGGCAGGAGATCGCGGCCCGGGTCGCCGCCACGCTGGCCGCCGACGCCGCCGGGTCGGAGCTGACGGCGTCGCCCACCACCGTTGCCCCTTCCGCCGCTCCGTCCGCCTCCGCCTCCGCCGAGGCTGCTCCTGCCGACGCTTCGTCCGCCGGCAGTGGCGAGGCGTCCGGTGCGGCCGGGGCGTCCACCGCCACGGCCGATCGGGACCGCCCGTCGGCCGACCGGGACCGTCAGCTGGCCGGGCTGGTCTTCGCGGCAGGGCTGCACCGCCGGCTCTACCCCGGCCCGGCCGGCGCCCCCACCCGGCGTGCCGCGCGCCGACTGGCCAACGAGCTGCCGGTCCCCCGGGCGGTCCGACGGGCGATCTCGGAGATGTCGGCGAGCACGGCCTCCTGAGCCGCGCCGCCGGTACCGCCTGCACCGCCAGGCCGCCGGTGCAAGCGGTACCTCCGCCCCTCAGCGGGTGTCGAGGATCGCCGAGGCCACCGCGTCCGGGCGGTCGAACATCAGCAGGTGCCCCGACGGGGCGGTGGTCCGGAAGTCGGCCCCGAGCAGCGCGGCGAGCCCCCGCTGCCGGTCCAGCCACTCCTCGGTGCGGCGGGTACGGCACCCGTCGTCGGCGGCGAGCACGGTGATCGGCAGTTCCTCCGGCAGCGGCACCACGCCGCGCAGCTCGTCCAGCTCGGCGGCCACGTCGAGGTACCGGGTGTTCTCCCGGAGCACCGCACGCAGGGCCCGTCCGGTCCGGTAGCAGTGCCGGACCAGCGGTCGCGGCGCGAGGTCCTCGCGGCGCACCGTCGCGGCCCGCGCGACCATCCGCCGCACGGTCGGCCCGAGCAGGTACGGCACCGCGAGGGCCGTCGCCGCGCCCGCCACCGTACGGGCCGCCAGGTCGCGCAGCTCCGGCGCCGGCCAGGGGCGGGGCGACGACTCGACGCTGCCGTCCAGCAGGACCAGCCCGGCCGTCCGCTCCGGGTTCAACCGGGCGAAGGCCTCGACGTGGAAGCCCGCCAGGGAGTGGCCCACCACCGTGCACGGCTCGCTTAGGCCGAGACCGTCCAGCACGGCCCGGATGCGCTCCGCCTCGCCGACGACGGTCGGACCGGGGCGGTCGGCCGGCTCCGAACCGCTCAGCCCGTAGCCGGGCCGGTCGAAGCGGACCACCGTGCGGTAGGGAGTGAGGAAGGGGACCACGAGGTCCCAGTCGAACCAGCTGCTGCCGAGCCCGCCGGCGAGCAGGACGACCGGGCCGCTGCCCTCGGTCCGGACGTGCAGCGGTGTGCCGCCGATGTGCAGGAACGCCACCACGGCCGGCGCCTCCCCGGCACCAGACTGCTTGCCGACGCCCCTCTGCCCTGCCTCCCCCGACCCGGTCATCGCGGTTCCACTCCTTCGCCCGTCCCGTCCGTGGTCCCTGCCGCTCCTGTTGCACCTGTCTCACACGGCGTGCATGTCGTGCATCTCGCACCCGCTGCGGCCGTCCCACGCGTCCCGCCCGCCGGCGCCTGCCCGGCGGCTCCCACCCGTGCCGGGATGCGCTCGGGAGCCGGCCCGGCCGCGGCCGTCCGACCCGTCCGGGGTCGGAGCTGGGCACGTTTCCCACCCTAACCGCCGGAAAACTCCGCCCCAACCGGGCGGAAACGGGCGTCCGGCGCGGCTTCCGAGCCTGCGGGCCGCCTCAAATGGTGCGAGCCACCCCTCCGAACCGTGTATTGTTTTCCAGGTCAGCAGGCGCCGCTAGCTCAGTTGGTTAGAGCAGCTGACTCTTAATCAGCGGGTCCGGGGTTCGAGTCCCTGGCGGCGCACAGACACTGGGGAGCCTCTCGCAGTAGCGAGAGGCTCCCCAACTTTTTTGCCCTTCGACGTCCGATTTGTGTGTGATGTCGGTCTCGCTTGCCGCCCCGGTGGAGCCAACCACCCCGATCGGTGCGTTCTGGGCTGTACAACCGGAAACGGGACGAACGATCCCGACCGCCGAAGTCCCCCGCTGTGCAGCCCGGCACGGTCCGCCCGCAGGAAAGGCCGCCGTTTTGTCCCGAGACACCCAGAGCGGCCGTCGCACGCCGTCCGCCCTCCTCCGCCCGGTCGAGCGCCTGAGGCGCTCCGGCGGGAGCCCGACGGACGGGACCGGCGGCACCGGGCCCCGCCGCCCGAAGCGCACCGGATGGCGCCGGCTGATCCCGACCTGGCGGATGACGCTGGCCGGTCTCGTCACCGCGCTGCTGCTCGGCATCGGCCTGTTCGCCCTGGGGATCACCCTGGTGCAGGTGCCGGACGCGCACGCCGCCGCGACCGCCCAGAGCAACACCTGGCTCTACCAGGACGGCTCGGTGATCGCCCGGACCGGCCAGACCAACCGGCAGAACGTCCCGCTGGAGAAGGTCTCCCCCGCCGCGCAGCACGCCGCGCTGGCCGCCGAGGACCGCAACTTCTACGACGAGGGCGCCGTCAACGTGCAGGGCCTGGTCCGTGCCGCCGTCAACACGGTCAAGGGCGAGGGCACCCAGGGCGGCTCCACCATCACCCAGCAGTACGTGAAGAACACGTACCTGAGCCAGAAGCAGTCCATCAGCCGCAAGGTGCAGGAACTCTTCATCGCGATCAAGGTGGACGCCACCGAGACCAAGGACGACGTCCTCTCGGGCTACCTGAACACCTCCTACTACGGGCGCGGCGCCTACGGCATCCAGGCCGCCGCCCAGCAGTACTTCGGCGTCGACGCGTCCGCGCTCACCCCCGCCCAGGGCGCCTACCTGGCCGCCCTGCTGAACGCGCCGAGCGCCTACGACGTGGCGACCGCGACCCCGGCGGGCAGGCAGAACGCGGTCAACCGCTGGAACTACGTGCTGGACGGCATGGTGAAGGAGGGCTGGCTCTCCGCCGAGGAGCGGGCCGCCACCACCTTCCCCGAGGTCCGGGACCCGCAGGCCCAGCTGGGCCTCTCCGGCCAGGCCGGCTACCTGGTCAACGCGGCCACCGAGTACCTGACCGCCAACCGGATCATCACCGAGTCCGAACTGGCCAAGGGCGGCTACACGATCAAGCTGACCGTCGACCCGGGGCGCCAGTCGGCCCTCCAGGACGCCGTCCAGGCCCAGCTGCACGACACCCTGAACCCGGACAAGCGGAAGAAGGACGCGGCCGCCCAGGCCGGTGCCGTCTCCGTCGACCCGAAGACCGGTGCGGTGGTCGCCCTCTACGGCGGCGTCGACTACACCAAGCACTACATCGACAACGCGACCCGGCGGGACTACCAGGCCGGCTCCACCTTCAAGGCCATCGCGCTGGCCGCGGCGCTGGAGAACAACGCCAAGACCCAGTCCGGCCAGACCGTCACCCCGCGCACGGTCTACGACGGCACCAGCGGCCGCAAGGTCCGCGGCGGCAAGGGCACCGCGTACGCGCCGCCGAACGAGGGCGACAAGAGCTACGGCCAGATCACCCTGCAGCAGGCCACCGACTGGTCGGTGAACTCGGCGTTCGCCCAGCTCGCCCAGGACACCGGCCTGCAGAAGGTGCGCGACACCGCCGTCGCGCTCGGCCTGCCCGGCAACACCCCCGGGCTCGACCCGCTGCCGTCCATCCCGCTCGGCACCGCCACCCCGAGCGTCCTCGACATGGCCGGCGTCTACGCCACGCTGGACAACGGCGGCAAGCAGATCACCCCCTGGCTGGTGCAGTCGGTGGACCGAGAGGGCGAGGCGCTCCAGCTGCCCGCCCACAAGGCCACCCAGGCGATCGGCGAGGACACCGCGCGCAGGGTGACGGCCATGCTGGAGGGCGTGGTGAGCGACCCCGGCGGCACCGGCTGGCGCGCAAAGGCCCTGGGCCGCCCGGTGGCCGGCAAGACCGGGACGACCGACGACCAGAAGTCGGTCTGGTTCGTCGGGTACACCCCCGAGCTGGTGACCTCGGTCGCCCTGTTCGGCCAGGACCCGGGCACCGGCGCCCAGGTCAGCCTCAGCGGCACCGGCGGCATCGACGGCGCGGCGGGCGGCCAGTACCCGGCGCAGATCTGGACCAGCTACATGAAGGCCGCGCTGAAGGGGAAGCCGGTCACCGACTTCGCCTCGCCCTCGGGCCGGGACGACACCTGGTCGGACGGCTCCTCGTCGAGCGGCTCGGACGGCGCGGCGGCCCCGTCCGGGCCGGCCTCGGCCCCGGCCTCCCCGGGCGGCTCCGGCAACGGGCCGGGCTCCGGCGCCTCGCCGAACGGCTCCGGCGACGGATCCTCCCGGTCCGGCTCGGGCGGTCCCGGTTCGTCGAACGGGCGGAACGGCTCGCGGCCCGGTGACGGCGGGGCGACCGGCGGGCCCACCCAGCAGCCGACGGCGCAGCCCAGCCCGCAGCCGACGTCGCAGCCGACGGTCCGGCCCACCAAGCCGCCGCTGCCAACCACCGGGCCGACCACCGCCCCGACGGCCGGGCCCACCACGGCGCCGCAGCCGACGGGGGGCGCCGGTTCGGGTGGCGGCTCCGACGCCGCGGCCGCGGCGGCCGGGCAGTAGCCCGTCGGGGGGTGGGTGCGGTCGCGTGGCCTGTCGGGGTGGGGCGGCGTCCGTCGGGCGGTGCGGTGTCCGTCGGGGGGTGTGGTGTCCGTCGGGGTGGCCGCCGTTAGCCGATCGGCGGGCCTGCGTGAACCTGCCGTCGCGCACAGTTGGAGGCAGGACCAAATGACGGAATGGCGCCTTACCGAACCGATGGCATGACTGTCACAATGCCTCGGTGCACAGCTCAAACCCCCCACTCGGCCGGTCGTCGGCCAAAACCCTCGGGCTCACCCTGGCGCTGGTCTCAGCCATCGCCTTCGGCGGCTCCGGCACCGCCGCCAAGCCGCTGATCGAGGCCGGTCTCTCACCGCTGCACGTGGTCTGGCTCCGGGTGACCGGCGCCGCCGTGGTCCTGCTCCCCCTCGCTTACCGCCACCGCGACGCGGTGCTCCGGCGGCCCGGCCTGCTGCTGGGCTTCGGCCTGCTCGCCGTGGCCGGCGTCCAGGCCTGCTACTTCGCCGCCATCTCCCGGATCCCGGTCGGCGTCGCCCTGCTCATCGAGTACCTCGGACCGCCACTGCTGATCGGCTACGTGCGGTTCGTCCAGCGCAGGCCGATCAGCCGGGGCTCGGCGATCGGCGCCGGCGTCGCCGTGGCCGGCCTGGCCTGCGTGGTGGAGGTCTGGAACGGCTTGAGCTTCGACGCCCTGGGCGTCGTGTTCGCCCTCGGTGCGGCCTGCTGCCAGGTGGGCTACTTCGTCCTGGCCGACGCCGGCAGCCGCGGCGACCGCCCGATCGACCCCCTCGCCGTGAGCGCCTACGGCCTGCTGATCGGTGCGGTCCTGCTGACCGCGTTCACCCACCCCTGGACCGCCGACTGGGGCGTGCTCGGCGGCGACGTCCTGATGAACGGGCACACCGTCCCGGCGTTCCTCCCGGCCGCCTGGATGGTCCTGATCGCGACCGTGCTCGCCTACCTGACCGGCGTGATCGCCGTCCGGCACCTTTCGCCCCCGGTCGCCGGGGTGGTCGCCAACCTGGAGGCGGTGGTCGCCACCGTCCTGGCCTGGATCCTGCTCGGCGAGCACCTGGGTCTGCCGCAGATGGCCGGTGGCCTGCTCGTCCTGGCCGGTGCCTTCGCGGCCCAGGCCGGCAAGGCCGGAGCCGCGCCCGAGGACACCGAGGACACCGGGGACGTCCGGGCGGCGGACGCCGGGGACGTCCGGGCGGCGCGCGACGGCTCTGCCGCCGCGGACTTCGCCGGGGCCACGGCGCTGGGCGAGCGGTTGGCGCGGGCCGCCGGGCAGGCGGGCGCCGAGGACCGTGCGGTCACCCGGCCCGGGGTCAGCGGCCGACCCAGCCGAACCAGTCGAGGTGGTTGAGCGGCCACACGACGCCCGAGACCGGTCCGACCACGTTGTCCACCGGCACGGCGCCGCCGCCCGGCCCGCGCTGGTGGTACCGGGAGTCGGCGGAGTCGCTCCGGTGGTCACCCTCCACCCAGACGTAGCCCGTGGGCACGGTCACCGGACCGAAGTCCAGCCCCGCGCAGGAGTCGTCCCCGGGGTGAAGGTACGGCTCGTCCACCTTCGCCCCGTTGACGGTGAGCGTGGTGCCCGCGCACTGGACGGTCTGGCCGCCGGTCGCGATGACCCGCTTGACCAGGTAGTTGTCGTCCTTCGGCGGCACCAGGCCGATGAAGCCGAGCGCGGAGCTCAGCGCGCGGGTGATCGGGTTCCCGTCGGTCGGCTGCGGCGGCAGCCAGTCGCCCGGGTCCTTGAAGACCACCGGCTGGCCGGGCTCCGGCTCCCAGCCGGTGAGCGGGGCGAGCTTGTTCACCCCGACCCGGTCGCCGATCCGCAGCGTGTTCTCCATCGACCCGGAGGGGATGGTGAAGACCTGGAACAGGCAGGTCTTGATCAGCAGCGCGGCCACCAGGCCGACGGCCGCCATCAAGGGGATCTCGATCCACCACGGCCGCTGGCGACGCCCCGCCCGCCGCGCCCTGAGACCCCTGCCCGGACCGCGGCCGGCCTTCTCGGCCTTGCCCGCCTTCCGCGAGCGCGCCCGCCGGGCCGCCGCGCGGCCGCCGCCCGCAGCCGGGACCGGACCGACCCCGGCATCACTGTCCGTGTCGGGCAGGTTCACCGCCATCGTCGCTGCTCCACCTCTCCGGCCGGGAAACCTGCACGCTACGCCACCGGCGAAGCCTCGCGAAATCGGGCATTTACCCGCGGCCGACACGACCGCCGACACCGCCGCGGGGGAGGCGGCGGGAGCGAGGCGGTCCGGGGACGGCGCTCGGGGCAATGCCACCCAGGGTACGGCGGGCGGAGCCACAGTGGACGAGCCGCCGCCGGTCGGGGCCCGGCCGGGATCGCGAAGGCGGGCGCGGAAACGGGCGTGGGGGCGGGCATGTACGAGAGTGCGACGAGGCAGCGGCAGTGGGCGGGTGCCGGCAGTGGGCGGGCCTCGGCAGTAAGCGGGTGCCGGCCGGGGACAGGTCCGGGGCGCGGGGCACCAGGGCGCCGGGGGCCGCCCGCCGCGCCGGACCGACGGGCGGACGGCGGCCGAAGCGGCGAGCGGGGCGCCCCGCGCGGCGACGACAGTCCGGCGATGATCTCCCGAGACTCGCCGGAACGGTCTTCCGCCCGGGGCGGCGCAGGGTCAGACCGGCTCGTTCTGGCCGGTCACGGTGTCGCTGGCGATCTTCTCGTGGTGCCGGATGACCTCGGCGATGATGAAGTTGAGGAAGCTCTCCGCGAAGACCGGATCCAGGTGCGCCCCGGCGGCCAGCTCCCGCAGCCGCTTGATCTGGTCGCGCTCCCGCGCCGGGTCCGCCGCGGGCAGCTTGTGCTCGGCCTTGAGCCGGCCGACCCGCTGGGTCGCCTTGAAGCGCTCCGCAAGCATGTGGACCACCGCGGCGTCGATGTTGTCGATGCTCTCGCGCAGGCTGGTCAGCTCGGCCCGTACGGCCTCGTCGATCCCGTCGAGCGATCCGGCATCGGGGGTCGTGGGGTGATCCGTCATCGGGGCGGCTCCGCGGCTCTCTGGTGATGGGCGCCCGGCCGTCGGCGGGCCGGGGATCAGGCCCGGGCAAATCTAACAGGGCACACGTGGCAGAACCGCACCATTCGGCCCAGTCGTCCCACGATCCGGACACCCCGCGGACCGGTGTGCCACCCGCGGCGGCGGCCTGCCCGTAGGCTGGTGCGCGGCATGGCCGGAAGTGACGAATCAGCTGTTCCTCAGTGATGGAGGTACCGATCGTGGCAACCACCCGCACCGCACGCACCGCCTGGGAAGGCAACCTGCTCGACGGCAAGGGCCGGGTGACCCTCGCCTCGTCCGGCATTGGCGAGTACCCGGTCACCTGGGCGTCCCGCGCCGAGGATCCGAACGGCCGGACCAGCCCCGAGGAACTCATCGCGGCCGCGCACTCCTCGTGCTTCTCGATGGCCCTCTCGCACGCCCTGGCCGGCGCGGGCAACCCGCCCACCAGGCTGGACACCCAGGCCGACGTCACCTTCCAGCCCGGGACCGGCATCACGGGCATCCACCTGACCGTCACCGGCGACGTGCCCGGCCTCGACGAGGCCGGCTTCGTGAAGGCCGCCGAGGACGCCAAGGCGAACTGCCCGGTCAGCAAGGCCCTCACCGGCACGACCATCACCCTGACGGCCAAGCTGGCCTGACGCTCCGACGGTCCGACGCCCCGTCCGGTCGGCCCGATCCGCGCCCCGACGCGGCGCGTCCCGGCGCTCGACCAGCGCCCGAGGGCGCACAGCGGAGGCACACGCCCCTGGTGCACATCATGTGATGTGTACCGGGGGCGTCTGCATGTATCACCGCACAGGGCCTGAAAGCGGGCGAATCACCCTGGCGGCGGTCACCGCGCGTTGCCGCCGCGTCTTATGATCGGCCGCAGCGCCCTGTTCTTCACGCGGATCCCCACGCGGACGTTCCACGCGAGCGTTCCACCGGACTGCGAGGACCTCGACAGAGTGCGGGAGCCGGCCGCAGCAGTCCCGGGCGACCGGCCGGACCAGCGTCAAGCATCAAGCGTCAGCAGCGGACGGGAGTATGCCGTGCCGGGCCAGAACGAGGGGGCCGACGCACACCACTCGGGCGTGCGGCACGAGGAACCGCACCAGCACGGCCACCGGTTGTCCCCGCTCCGCCGTCCGGCCAACGGCGCCACCGCCGACGGCACCACCGGTCTCGCCCTGGACGACCCGCGCGACGTCGACGGCATCCCCGGCATTGACGGCAGCGACGGCGTCCTCGGCGCCCGCGATCCCCGTGATGACCGTGACGACCGGGGCGCGCTTCGCGACGGACTCCGCGCCGGGCTCGGGGCCTTCGACCTCCGCGGCACCCACGGCACCGTCGCAGCGGTCGACGTGGCCGGCGGCCCGGCCGGCACCGACCTCCTGCTCTGCCCGACCTGTTCCGCTCCGCTCGCGACCGGCTCGCACCGACCGACCGACGGGCCCGGCCTGCCGGCCGAGGGGACCGACCGCCTGCTCGCCGCCCTGAGCGCCAGTGAGTCCCGCTTCCGCGCCGCCTTCTGCGACGCCGGCATCGGCATGGCCCTGATCGACCCCGACGACCGGATCATCGAGGTCAACCCCGCATTCGCCGCCCTGGTCGGCTGCACGTCCGGTGACCTGGTGCGCACGCACATCCACGAGGTGGTCGACGCGGACGGGATGCCGGACCGCCTCTTCCCGGAACTGGTCCGCGGCAAGCGGGAGCGGCTGCGGGTGGAGAAGCAGCTCAAGCACCGTGAGGGGCGCACGGTCTGGAGCAAGGTGACCATCTCGCTGATCCGGGACGGCTCCGGCAACCCGCTCTACACCCTCGCCATGGTCGAGGACATCACCGAGCAGCGCCGGCTCGGCGACCGCCTGGAGTACCAGGCCCTGCACGACCCGCTGACCCGGCTGCCGAACCGGACCCTGTTCTTCGAGCGCCTCGACGCCGCCTGCCTCGCGATCGCCGGCCCGGGTGCGGGCGATGTCACGGTCGACGGCCCGGTCGCGGTCACCGGCACCGATGCGGTCGCCGGCGCACAGCCGGACCGGGGCGTACAGCCGGGCGCGGACGGGCAGGTGGCTGCGGGCGGCGCGCCCGACGAGCGCCGGGTGGGCGTCTGCTACCTGGACCTCGACGGATTCGCGGCGATCAACGAGACGCTCGGCCACCACATCGGCGACCAGTTGCTGATCGCCGTCGCCACCCGGCTGCGGCGCGGTTTCTCCGAATCCGGAGCCCGCCTGGTGGCCCGGATGGGCGGCGACGAGTTCGCCGTCCTGGTGACCGACAGTCAGGGCAGCCACCAGCTCACCGCGCTGGCCGCCCGGATCCTGGAGGCGCTGGAACGTCCCTTCGACGTGGCCGGGCACCGGCTGGTGGTGACGGCCAGCGTCGGCGTCGTCGAGCGGTCCGTGCACGAGACCACGCCGACCGACCTGGTCAAGGACGCCGACGCGACCCTCTACTGGTCGAAGGCGGACGGCCGCGCCCGATGGACCCTCTACGACCCGGACCGCGGCGCCCACCAGCTGACCCGCCAGTTGCTCGCCACCGCGCTCCGACCTGCCCTGGAGCGCGGCGAGTTCACCATCGAGTACCAGCCGCTGGTCGGCCTCGCCGACGGCGCGGTGCACGGCGCGGAGGCCCTGGTCCGCTGGCGCCACCCCCGCTACGGGACGCTCTCACCGGACCGCTTCATCCCGCTCGCCGAGGAGTCCGGTGCGATCGTGCCGCTCGGCAAGTGGGTCCTGGAGGAGTCCTGCCGCCAGGCCAAGCGCTGGCTGACGGAGTTCCCCGACACCGAGACCTTCGTGAGCGTGAATCTGGCCGCCCGCCAGATCTGGGACTCCGACGTCGTCGCCGACGTGGCCCAGGCGCTCAAGAGCACCGGCCTGCCGGCCCGGCTGCTGCAGCTGGAGATCACCGAGAGCGCGCTGCTCGGCCCCGGCGGGCGACCGCTCCAGGCGCTGCAGGCCCTCGCCGACATGGGCGTCCGGATCGCCATCGACGACTTCGGCACCGGCTACTCCAACTTGGCCTACCTCTCCCGGCTGCCGGTGCACGTGCTGAAGCTGGACGGCACCTTCATCGAGGGGTTCCGCGACCCGGCTCCGACCGGACGCCCCGAACTCGCCGCGCTCAGCTCCCGGCGCAGCGACGCCGACGAACAGATCGTCGGCGCCATGGTGCAGTTGGCGCACACCCTGGGCCTGACCGTCACCGCCGAGGGCATCGAGAGCGCCGCGCAGGCCGAGCGGCTGCGGCTGACCGGCTGCGACACCGCCCAGGGCTGGTACTTCGCCCGGCCCGGCGAGGCCGAACGCGTCGCGGCCATACTCCGGGAGAACCGCCTCGGGCCCGAGGGCCGCTAGCGCCGGCCCACCCGGTGGCGCCAGCCCGCGGGGGACGCCCCCACCGGCCCGGAGCGGTCGCCCCGGGCCGGCTGCCCGCTTGCGGGCTCAGGCCGCGGGCGCCCCGGCGGTCAGCCCGTAGGCCTCGGCGATCAGGCCGTACGAACGGTGCCGCGCCTCGTGACCGTGGATGTGCGAGGTGACCATCAGCTCGTCCACGCCGGTCCGCTTGCGCAGGGCCTCCAGGCCGTCGGCTACCTCGCCGGGCGAACCGATGACCATGTTGCCCATCCAGTCGGAGACGAAGTCGGCCTCCACCGGGCTGTACGGGTAGGACTCGGCCTCCTCGGGAGTGGGGATCGGGGCCGGGTTGCCGCGCCGCACCCGGAGCATCCCCAGCGCCGCCGAGCGTGCCAGCCGGCGAGCGGCCGCCTCGTCGTCGGCCGCGACGGCGCCCACGCCGATCAGCGCGTACGGCTCGTCGAGCACCGCGGAGGGCCGGAACGAGGCGCGGTAGAGGTCAAGCGCCGGGAGGGTGTTGGCGCTGCTGAAGTGGTGCGCGAAGGCGAACGGCAGTCCGAGCTGCCCGGCCAGCTGAGCGCTGAAGCCGGAGGAACCGAGCAGCCAGATCGGCGGCCGCGCGTCGCCCTGGGGGACGGCCGTCAGCCGCGCGTACGGGTGGCCGCCCGGGAAGTCGCCGTCGAGGAAGTGGGTCAGCTCGGCGAGCTGCTGCGGGAAGTCGTCGGCGCCCTCGGCGAGGCCGCGCCGCAGGGCGCGGGCCGTCGCGGGGTCCGTCCCCGGGGCCCGGCCGAGCCCGAGGTCGATGCGCCCGGGGTACAGGGCCTCCAGCAGGCCGAACTGCTCGGCGATGGTCAGCGGGGCGTGGTTGGGCAGCATGACGCCGCCGGAGCCGAGCCGCAGCGTCGTGGTGTGGGCACCGAGATGGGCCAGCAGGACGGCCGGGTTGGAGCTGGCGACACCCTGCATGCCGTGGTGCTCGGCGACCCAGAACCGGTGAAAGCCCCACTCCTCGGCGCTGCGGGCGAGCCGGGTGGTCGCAGCCAGGGCCTCCGCCGGGGTGTAGCCGACGCCG
Source organism: Kitasatospora sp. NPDC090091 (assembly GCF_044747365.1). Lineage (NCBI taxonomy): Bacteria > Bacillati > Actinomycetota > Actinomycetes > Kitasatosporales > Streptomycetaceae > Kitasatospora > Kitasatospora sp. NPDC090091. The sequence goes on along the minus strand of NZ_JBIVDY010000015.1, from coordinate 161,675 downwards.
ACGGTCGCCAGGTCCAGGATGGAGAGCGGTGCCGGCGCCGTGCCGCGGACGGCGCCCCGTATCGCCGTGCTGTCCTGCGGCTCGGGCCCGCTGTTCTGCTGCTCCTCGGTGGTCATACCGTCCGCCCTCCTGGCAGTCCTGGTCGCTCGCGTGGTCGTTGGTCCTGTCGGCAGCCGTGAACGACCGCGCCGATGGACGGGGGGTCGCGACTGCCAACGGAGGACAACCACGCCATCACTCCCGGTGTTCCCGCGAGTTCGCTGATTTCTCGGCGGTCCGCTCCGGTGCGCAGCCGTCCCCCTACCGACCGTTCGGCTGACTCAGAGCCAGCGGACGGACACGTGTGGCGACTTCACGCCAGCGCGGGAAGTCGCCAGCCGCAGGTCTCGCGATCCGCGGGCGGCGTCCGGCAGGCTGGTTCCCAGAGCGGATCAGCCAACCGGATTCGCCTCGCAAGCAAGGTCATCGGGCTGGACCAGCGCCGATCGATCCCCGTGAGCCCCTGGAGCGGCACCCCGCCCCAGGGGCTTGCGCCATTGTGAGGCGCCGCACATCCGGGGTGCTTCATGGCATGAAAAGTCGAGGCGCTAGCGTTGACCCCTGCAGCCGTCTGCTCCTCCGGGCAGCTTGGAGGGAGTAAGGGTCGTGGACATCGCGACGGTGATCGGATCCTCGTGGATCTGCGCCCTGGCGCTCTGCGCCGTACTCGGGGACGCGTTCCTCCCCTTCATCCCCAGCGGGACGCTGGTCATCCTGGCCGTGCTCAAGACGTCGCAGATAAGCGGCGCGCCGGTGGTGCTCGGTCTCGGCGTGGCGCTGGCGTCCTTCCTGGGCGACCTGCTGCTGCTCCGGCTGGCCCGGCGCGGCGCCCCGTCGGTGCAGCGGCGGCTCGAACACCGCCCGAAGCTGGCGGCGAGTGTTGCACGGGTCCAGCAGGCACTCGACGAGCGCACCACCGGGGCGGCGGCCGCGATGGTGGTGGTGGCACGGTTCGTGCCCGCCGGCCGGACCGTCCTCGACCTGGCCATCGGCCACTCCCCCGGCCACCCGCACCGCTTCCTGCGCTGGTCGGCGGTGGCCGCGCTGGTCTGGGCCGCGTACATCGTCACGCTCGGCTGGCTCAACAGCCACTGGTTCGACACCGCCTGGCTGAGCCTCGCGGTCTCCTGCGCGGCCGCCACGGCGGTCAGCACCGCCATCGCCCGGATCGTGCGCCGCAACCGCCGGCTCGCCGCGCTCTGACGCACCGGCAGCGCGCCCGACGACAGCGCCGTGCGCGGGCGGGGAGCGGGCGGCGACCGCCGGCGATCGCCGGCGATCGCCCGGTGAGCGGCCCGAAGTGAGGCGCCGGCAGGCGCCGAGCGTCACAGGACGGCAACAGAACGCCGATCGCCGCAGCCCGAATGCTCCCGATCCGCGTATTGACGTGGGACGGACCTCGGCACCCTTGGTGCCGCTACGTCCGCATGACATCCTATTGGCGGAATAATCATCAGTTGCCCGATTTGACCGGTAGGGCCGTTCGGCGCCACCGACACCCGGCCAGCGCGGCACCCAGGGGAGACCATGACCAGCATCTCGCGCAGGACCGTGCTCAGCGCCACCGCCGCGACCGTGGCCCTGGGTGCTGTGGCGGCGTGTTCGAGCGGTGGCTCGGCAGCCGGATCCGGCTCCGGGACCTCACCCGGCTCGGCCGGCAGCAGCACCGGCGCCGGTACCGGTTCCGGTGAGCCGGGCACCGCCAGCCCCAGCACCGGAATACCCAAGGGGACTCCGATCGGAGACGGTTCCAACTCCGACACCGGCCCCCAGCCCAAGCAGCCCAAGCCGGAGAAGCTCAAGCCCGGCGAGCGGCCGCCGCAGTTCGTGGTGTTCTCCTGGGACGGTGCCGGCGGCACGGACGACGGCCAGTTCCCCCGCTTCCTCAAGCTGGCGGAGGAGCACAAGGCCTCGATGACCTTCTTCCTCTCCGGGATCTACGCCCTGCCCAAGGGCAAGTCGGACCTCTACCACCCGCCGAAGCACTCGGTGGGCGCGTCCGACATCCCCTACCTCTCGGACGGCGCGGTCAAGACCACGCTCAAGCTGATCAGCCAGGCCTGGCTGGCCGGCCACGAGATCGGCACACACTTCAACGGGCACTTCTGCTCGACCCGCCCGGACGGCAACGGCGTCAACAAGTGGACGCCGGAGGACTGGCAGAGCGAGATCGACCAGGCGATCTCGTTCGTCACCCAGTGGCGGACCAACACCGGCTTCACCGATGTCGACCCGCTGCCCTTCGACTACAAGAAGGAGCTGATCGGCGGCCGCACCCCGTGCCTGGAGGGGCAGAAGGCGCTGCTGCCGACCGCCGTCAAGATGGGGTGGAAGTACGACGCCAGCTCCTCCGGCGGTCAGCAGATCTGGCCGCAGAAGGTGCAGGACGGCAAGATCTGGGACTTCCCGCTGCAGAGCATCCCGTTCCCGGGGCACACCTTCCAGGTGCTCTCGATGGACTACAACATCCTCGCCAACCAGTCGCCCGGCACCACCAAGGGCGACCCTGCCAAGTACAACGACTGGCGCACCCAGGCACGGGACTCCTACCTCGCCGGGTTCGACCGCGCCTACAACGGCAACCGGGCGCCGTTCTTCATCGGCAACCACTTCGAGCAGTGGAACGGCGGCATCTACATGGACGCCGTCGAGGAGACCCTCAAGACCATCGCGGAGAAGCCCGAGGTCCGGCTGGTCTCGTTCCGGCAGCTGGTCGACTGGCTGGAGGTGCAGGACCAGTCGACCCTGCGCAAGCTGCGGTCGCTGAACGTGGGGCAGGCGCCGAGCGGCGGGTGGCAGTCCTTCCTCGGCACGGCCGGCTGAGAGGGCGGGACACCGGCCGCGGCGGCTTCGGCGACCGCGGCGGGTGTCGGGCCCCGGTCGGGCGGCCGGCGCCCGACCGGGGCCGACCGCTACTCGTCGGCGGTGAAGGCGGCGAGCAGCCGCCGCACCACGGCCTCGACTCCGGTCCGGCCCCAGAGGATCGAGTAGTGGTTGGTGTCCGGCACCAGCGAGGCCGAGACCACCCGGTCCGGATCGAGCCCCGCCCGTGCGATCCGCTGCTCGTCGTAGAGCGCCTGCGGCTCGTCGAACAGCCCGCGCTCGGCCCAGAGCAGGTCACCGGGGCAGGGCAGCCGGTGGACGGCTGTCGCCGCGTCCCGGTCCAGGAGCACCTGGGCGCCGTCGGTCCGGACCGCCTCCAGCACGCACGCGGAGTGCAGCTCGGGCTCGACACCGACGAGGTCGCGCTGGGTGTACGCGTCGATCTCGTCCGACCAGTCGGCGGCAAAGGCCGGGTGCTGCCGCCAGAACGCCCGGTAGGCGGCACGGTCCGGGAAGGTCATCGACAGCCGGGTCAGGGCCGGGCCGAGCACCGCGGCCAGCGCGTCCTCCTCGCCGACGCCCTCGGGCAGCGGGAAGCTGACCGCACCGTCGACCAGGAGCACCCGGCCGACCAGCCCGGGGTGACGGACCGCGGTCAGCGCGGTGATCCAGGCACCCATCGAGTGCCCGGCCACGACCGTCGGCCCCAGGTCGAGCGCGGTGATCAGGGCGGCGATGTCGTCGGCGTGCCGGGCCAGACCGTACGGTCCGCCGACCGCACGGCTGGCCCCGCGACCGCGCAGGTCGGGCGCGAGCAGGGTCGCCCGGCCCGCGAGCGTGCGGGCCACCTCGAACCAGGCGAGGGCGTTGGCGGTGATGCCGTGCACCGCCACGACGGTCGGCGCCGCCGGGTCGTCGGCGGGCCAGCGGAGCACGGCCAGATCCCCACCCGGGACGGGGACCCTCAGCTGCTCGGGCGGTGGGAATGACGGGCTCATGCGGGGCTCCCTCCGGTGGGGCGCACGCCCGTCGCACCGGCCGGGTCGGCGGACCGGGCCGAGCGGACGGATCGGGCGGCGCGGATGCGGGCCGGCAGTCGGGCCAGGCCGCCGGGCAGCAGGTAGACGACGGCGACGAAGAGGCCGCCGAGCAGGAACAGCGGCTGGGAGAGCGGGACCCGCAGGACCGCGGGCAGGTCGGCGACGGCCGCGGAGTTGGCGAGGTCGCCGAGGCGGTGGCCGGCCCAGGTGTAGAGGACTCCGCCGAGCAGCGGACCCCAGCGCGTGCCGGAGCCGCCGAGCACGACCATCACCAGGAGCGAGAGGGTGGCGTCGGAGGTGGCGGCCTGGGGAGTGGCGCCGCCGGTCAGCAGGAGGTAGACCACCCCGCCCACCGCCGCGAGGGCTCCGGCGAGGACGAAGGCGACCAGCTTGTAGCCGTACGGGCGGAGTCCGAGCACCTCCACCCGGCGCTCGTTCTCCTTGATGCCCTGCCAGACCCGCCCGATCGGCGAGCCGACGGCCCAGTGCACGGCGGCGAGGGTGAGCACCAGGTAGGCGACGGCGATCCAGTAGAGGTTCGCGGTGTTCTCGATGCCCAGGAGCGCGGAGGGCAGCCGCCCGGCCGGCGCCGACCGGCCCTCCTCCCCGCCGGTGATGCCGCCGGGGTTGCGCTGGACGAGGATCGACCCGGCCTGGGCGAAGGCGAGGGTGACCATGGAGAACCCGATGCCGGTGACGCGGAGGCTGACCGAGCCCAGCAGCAGGGCCAGCGCGACGGCACAGGCGACGCCGAAGACGGCCGCCGCGGCGAACGGCAGTCCGAGCTCCAGCATGCCGAGGTTGGTGGCGTAGAGGCCGGTCGCGAAGTAGAGCGCGTGGCCGAAGGAGAGCAGTCCGGTCCGCCCGAGCAGGAGGTCGTAACCGGTGGCGAGGGCCCCGTAGAGCAGGCACAGGGCGATGAGTTGGAGGCTTCCCGGGCTGCCGAGCGGTCCGTCGAGCAGTCCCGGGACGGGAAGCGCACTGTAGGGGATGACAAGGAGCAGGATCAGCAGAGCGATCGGCCACCAGCGTAGTGATCCGTGCACGAATGTCGAGCGCCGCGCCAATGAATCACCAGTTCGAGTGATCGTCCCTGCCTCGATCACCCGTCCGGGGAGAATTCGGGCCTCTTTGTCGGTCGGCTGTGCTGAGGTGACGTCAGTGCGGTCGGCAGCGGTGCCACCGGTGCTCGTGTCCGAGGTGTCGGTGCTCACGCGAGCCTCCCGGTGAGTCCGCGCGGTCGCACCAGGAGCAGGACGGCCAGCAGGACGACGACCGAGAGGTCGCCGAGCCCCGCGGTGGTGTAGTAGTTGGCGAACTGCTGGACCAGGCCGACGCAGACGGAGGCGACGGCGGCACCGGTGACGGAGCCCATGCCGCCCATCACGACGACGACGAAGGCGAAGATGAGCAGCCCGGTCCCCTGGCCGGGATTGACCGAACCGAAGTAGAGGCCGCCGAGGGCACCGCCGAGCGCGGCGGCGGCACCACCGATGGCGAAGACGAGGGTGAAGGCCCTGCGGACGTCGATGCCGAGCGCCGTGACCATCGCCCGGTCCTCGACGCCGGCCCGGACGATCAGCCCGTAGCGGGTGCGGGCCAGGAACAACCGAAGAGCGAGCAGCAGCAGCAGGGCCGCGGCCACGAGCACGAAGCGGTTGACCGGGACGGTCGCACCCAGCACGTGCCAGGTGCCGGAGAGCAGGGCCGGCTGCGGGAAGGGGCGGGCGTCCGCGCCCCAGATGCCCATCAGAAGGGCGGGCACGGCCAGTCCGACGCCGACGGTGGCGAGGATCTGGTCCCGCGGCCGGCTGTAGAGCGGCCGGATCAGGAAGAGCTCCAGGAGGACGGCGGCGGCCGTCCCGACCAGCGTGCCGAACGGCACGGCGAGCCAGAAGGAGAGGCCGGCCTCGGAGCCGGCCCACCAGGTCGCGTAGGCGCCCACGGAGAGCAGGGCGCCGTGCGCGAAGTTGAGCACGTCCATCAGCCCGAAGATCAACGACAGCCCGGAGGCCACCAGGAAGTACAGCGCACCCAGACCGAGTCCGGTACAGGAAAGGAGGACGACGGTGTCCATCAGGGGTTCACCTCCTCGGTGACGGCAGGGGGGCCGGGGCGGCGGCCGCCGACGCCCAGCAGGCGGCGGGCGGCATCCTCGTCGGCCAACAGCTCGGCGGTGTCGCCCCGGTGGGCGGTGCGGCCGTCGGCCAGGACGGCGCAGGTGCCCGCCAGCCGACGGACCAGGGCGAGGTTCTGCTCGACCAGGAGGACGGGCACGGCCTCGGCCGCCCGCGCCAGCACGTCGGCGACCTCGGCGACGATCTTCGGCGCCAGGCCCTTGGTGGGCTCGTCGGCGATGATCAGCCGGTTCCGGTTGAGCAGGGTCCGGCCGATGGCCACCATCTGCTGCTGGCCGCCCGAGAGGGTTCCGGCCAACTGGTCGGCCCGCTGCTCCAGTTCGGGGAAGAGTTCATGGACGAGGTGGTAGGCCGGCCCGGCGTCCCGGTCGCGCTCGGCAAGCCGCAGGTTCTCGGCGACCGTGAGGCCGGCGAAGATCCCGCGGTCCTCCGGGGCGTATCCGATGCCTTGGCGGACCACCAGATGCGTGGGAAGGGAGGACAGTTCTGCCCCTGCGAAGCGGACGCTTCCGGTGCGCGGCACGAGGCCCATCACCGCCTTGACGGTGGTGGTCTTGCCGGCGCCGTTTCGCCCCAGCAGCGCGGTGACCCCGGTCGGTGCCACGTCGAGGTCGACCCCGTGCAGGATGTGCAGCCCGTCGATGACCACCCGCAGATCACGGACCGAGAGGAGGGCGGCGTCAGGGGCCGCGGAGGCGTTCACGGTGGCGCCGTTCAGGAGGGAGTCGTTCACAGCGCCTCGCCCAGATAGGCCTGTTGCACGGTGGCGTCCGCCATCACCGCGTCCGGAGTGTCCAGGGCGAGCAGCGTGCCGTGGTGCATCACGGCCACGCGATCGGCCAGGCCGAGCAGGACGTCCATGTGGTGCTCGACCATCAGGACGGTGCGGCCGAGGTCCCGGTGCACCGAGCGGATCAGCTCGGTGAGGGCCGGTACCTCCTCCGCGCTGACCCCGGCCATCGGCTCGTCCAGCAGGATGAGCCGGGGATCGGAGACCAGCAGGACGGCGAGTTCGAGCTTGCGCTTCTCGCCGTGGGAGAGCGCGCTCGCCGGGGTGTCGGCCCGGTGGGCGAGCTCGGTGCGCGCCAGGGTCTCGGCCACCTGGTCCGCGTAGCGGTCGGCGCGGCGCCAGATCCGGTACGAGGCCCGCGGCCCGGCTGCAGCCTGCGCGGCCAGGCGGACGTGGTCCGCGACCGTTGTCCCCGGCCAGAGCGAGGAGGTCTGGAAGGTCCGTCCGAGCCCGCGACGCGCCCGGGCGTGGACGGCCTCGGCGGTGATGTCGGCGCCGTCGAGCTCGATGCTCCCGGCACTCGCCGGGCAGATGCCGGAGATCAGGTTGAACAGGGAGGTCTTCCCAGCACCGTTGGGCCCGATGAAGGCGATGAACTCGCCCTCACCGATCGAGAAGGAGACGTCCTCGACGATCGGCACTCCGCGGACGGCCCAGCCGAGGCCGGTGAGGCGCAGCACCGGCGCGGCCACGGCGGGCGAGGCAGGACGGGGCACCGGGGTCACCCCGCCATCGGGGTGACCGGGGGTGCCACCTCGTCCGCGGTGAGGGTGCGCTCCACCGAGGGCTTGGCGGCGGCCCCGTTGCCGGTCAGCTTGACCTGGAACATGGGCTGCAGCAGGGCGTGGTCCTCGGCCCGCACCGTGGTGCGCCCCTTCACCCCGTCGAAGCTCCAGCCTTCGAGCGCCTTCACCAGGGCCGAGGTGTCGTCGGCGGAGCCGTGGTTGGCCTCGACGGCGTGCACGATCAGCTGGGCGGCGGTGAAGCCGTCCGGGGTGAAGATGTCGGACTTGCCGCCGGCGGCGGTGACGGCCTCGTCCATGGCCTTCTCCACCGGGGTGCCGGCGGCGCCGCCGAAGTAGTGGTTCAGGAAGGAGATCTTCTCGCCGGCGGGGCCGAAGAGCGGGTAGGACGCGGCGAGGTCCAGGCCGGTGACCACCTTGGTCTCGGCGAACACGTCCTGCTGGTTCAGCGCCGTCCACAGGGCGGCGGAGGTGTCGCCGGCCCAGGCGACGAAGAGCAGGTCGGGCTTGGCGGTCTTGGCCTGGGTGGCGAAGGGGGTCAGGTCGGTCGCGCTCGGCGGGGCGAGGACGGCGTCCACCGTGGCGCCCTGGGCGCCGAGGACCGCCTTGACGGCGGCCACGTTGGCCTGCCCGAAGGCGTTGTCCTGGGCGAGCACGGTGACCTTCCTGCCCTTGGCGTCGCCGATGAACGAGGCCGCCGTCCTGATGTCCTGGTACGACTGACGGCCGGAGCGGAAGGTGTACTTGTTCAGGCCGGTGACCTTGTCGGCGGCGGCCGGGCCGCTGACGAAGAGCACCTTGTTCTGGGCGGCGATCGGGCCGACCTGGAGGGCGACGCCGGAGGCGGTCGAGCCGGCCAGGATCTTGTGGCCCTTGCCGATGAGGTCCTTTGCGGCCGAGACCGCCTTGGCCGGGTCGCCGGCGTCGTCCTGCTCCTCGATCTCGATCCGGTGCCCGTCGACCGCGCCGCTGCCCTTGGTCGCGTAGCTCAGCCCGGCCTTGAAGCCCTCCAGGTACTGCTTGCCGTAGGCGGCCAGCGGCCCGGTCTTGGAGTACACCAGGCCGACCTTGACCGGGCTCTTGGCGCTGCCGCCGTCCGCCGCGCCGGTACCCGCGGTGCCGGCCTCGGCGCAGCCGGCCGCGAGGAGGACGCAGGCCGCGAGGGCGGCGAGCCTGCGCGCCGGGCCGGCTGCTCCGGCCGCGCCTGCGGAGGCGCCGGAGGCGGTCCTGGTGGGGGCTGTCGAGCTGCGCATGGTGACCGACTCCTGAGGGGGGCTGCGGCGGGTGGATGCCGGAACCGTAGGGGTGGCACGGGGGCTGCGACATGTGCCAGGCGGACGTATCAGCCCGTGTGGATGTGGCTGCGGCCGCCATACCGCTGGTCCGGTGGCCGGTCGGGAGGTCGCGCGTGTGGGCGGGCGCCATGCCCACGGACCTGCGCGTGGCGCACCCCGCCATGGCACGGCCCACCCGCGCCCGGTGACGGTGGAGGGGCAGGAGCGACGGCGGTCGCCTCGACGGTCTGGTTCCGGCAGCCGCGCTCCACGGTGGGACCGCCCCATCCGCACCCGTGCACCCCGCACCGCGAACGCCGTGCACCCGCACCGGCGAGGACCGCGACCACCTCCCACCGATCCCACCGACTCCCCTCACGAGGTGACCCTTTGGACAAGGTCCTGGACTCCGCCGCCGAAGCGGTCGGGGACATTCCCGACGGCGCTGTGCTGGCCGTCGGCGGCTTCGGCCTCTGCGGCATCCCCAGCACGCTGATCGGCGCCCTGGTCGACACGGGCACCACCGGACTGCGGGTGGTCTCCAACAACTGCGGGGTCGACGACTGGGGGCTCGGCCTGCTGCTCCAGGCGGGGCGGATCGCCCGGATGACCTCCTCCTACGTCGGCGAGAACAAGGAGTTCGCCCGCCAGTACCTCTCCGGCGAGCTGGAGGTGGAGCTGACGCCGCAGGGCACGCTCGCCGAGCGGTTGCGGGCCGGCGGCGGCGGCATCCCCGCGTTCTTCACCCCGGCCGGGGTCGGCACGCAGGTCGAGGAGGGCGGGCTGCCCTGGCGGTACGGGCCGGACGGTTCGGTGGCGCTCGCCTCGCCGCCGAAGGAGGCCCGCGAGTTCGGCGGCCGCCGGTACCTGTTGGAGGAGGCCATCACGGCGGACTTCGCCCTCGTCCGCGCCGAGGTCGCGGACCGGCACGGCAACTGCGTCTTCCACGCCGCCGCCCGCAACTTCAACCCGCTCTGCGCCATGGCCGGGCGCGTCACCGTGGTCGAGGCGGACCGGATCGTCGAGCCGGGCGAGCTGGGCCCGGACGCCGTCCACCTGCCCGGCGTGTACGTGGACCGCGTGGTCGCGGCGGACCCCGGGGACCGCCGGATCGAGCGCCGCACCGTCCGCACCGCAACCCTGGAGGCCTGACGCCGATGTCCACCACCCCAACGGCAACCAACACCACCGGCACCGCCATCACCATCGGCACCAGCGGTACCAGCACCAGCACCAGCACCAGCACCAGCACCAGCACCAGCGGTACCAGCACCACCACCACCGTGCTCGACCCGAGGAACGCGCTCGCCGCCCGGGCGGCGCGCGAGCTGCGGGACGGGCAGTACGTCAACCTGGGCATCGGTCTGCCGACGCTGATCCCGAATCATCTGCCGCCCGGTGTCCACGTGGTACTGCACTCGGAGAACGGCATTCTCGGCGTCGGCCCGTACCCGGACGAAGGGGCGGAACACCCCGACCTGATCAACGCGGGCAAGGAGACCGTGACCGTCGCCGCCGGGGCCTCGTACTTCGACTCGGCGTTCTCCTTCGGCATGATCCGGGCCGGCCGGATCGACGTCTCCGTCCTCGGTGCGATGCAGGTCTCGGCCGCCGGCGACCTCGCCAACTGGATGATCCCGGGCAAGATGGTCAAGGGCATGGGCGGTGCGATGGATCTCGTGCACGGCGCCCGGCGGCTGATCGTCGTCATGGAGCACACCGCGAAGGACGGTTCGCCGAAGATCGTCGAGGAGCTCTCGCTTCCCGCCACCGGGCGGCGCGTTGTCGACCGCATCGTCACCGACCTGGCGGTCATCGACGTCACGCCGGACGGACTGCGCCTGGTCGAGACGGCACCGGGGGTGACGGTGGACGAGGTTCGGGCGGCGACCGGGCCCTCCCTCCTCCTCCCAACGGCCCGCTGAGGAGCGTCGCGCCCGCAGCGCCGGAGGCGCATCGCGCCAGAAGCACCGCAGAAGGAACCGGTCCAGACCCGGAGAAGGCCGGACTGCCAGCACGGCAGTCCGGCCTTCGCTTGCTCATTCGACACATCCCGCGGATCCGGAATACCCGACCGCCCACCTACCCACCGACCGCAACTACCGCCATTAGCATCAGTGCTGCCGCAATTGGCCGGGAATCGCCATATCTTCATGCTTACGCAATGATCATTTCGCAGATCGGTTGCGATCACGTGAGCGCTCCGGGACAGTTGTGGAAGCCCGAGGATCCCGCCCCCGGTGGGGAGTCCGGAGAACGAGCCGGGATCCTGCCTTCGAAGTAGCCGCGCAGCCCTGCACGACAATCGATCGTATACGTTTTAACGATTGACGGCCCGGAAACTGCCTGGAAACGGCGCAGTTCGCCGGCCGCTGTTCTGCTTCGAAAGCAAGGCTCCGGGGGGAGCTGTGGTTCCGGCGCGCAGGTCGCAGCGCGCGGTTTCAGGTCGCGCACCCCCGGTCGGAGCACGCACGGAACGGGTCGGCCCGCGCGGCCGGCCACGGGGGGAGCCACACATGATCAAGCTGTTCTCGCGCCAGACGGATCGGGAGGAGTCGCCAGTCCCGGCCGCGACGGCTCCGACGGGAGCCGCCGCAACCACGGGAACCGCCACAGCCACGGCAGCCACGGCAGCGGCAGCGGCAGGCGACGACCTTCGCTCCATACCGGTCCCCGAAGCCCCGTACGACTACGCCCACTTCAGCCGACTGGCCGGTCCCGCCACCGCACCGACCACCGCCACCGCACCGACCACCGAAGCCGGACCGACCGCCGCCACCGAACCGACCGCCGCCGCCACCGCCGCCGGGGCCCCGCCGCCCTATCGCGTCCAGTACCGCAGCCTGCTGCGACGCGAGCCGCACCGCCTCCGAGCGGCGCTGCTCCTGCTCGCCGCCCCCGTCGTCGAGGCGGTACTCCTCGTCTGGCTGCTGCTCCCCGGCCACTGGCCGGTCCGACCCGGCGAGACGCACACCTGGCTGCTGGTCTGCGACAAGGTGATGATCGGGATCATCGCGGTGGTCGAGGTGTTCCGGCTGGTCAACGTCGTCTCCAACACCCACGCGACGCTGGTCGCCCGCGACCCGGTGCCGGTCACACCGGAGGCGGGCACCCGGGTCGCTTTCCTCACCACCTGCGTGCCGGGCAAGGAGCCGCCGGAGATGGTGCGGGCCACCCTCACCGCCGCACTGGCCGTCCGGCACGACGGAACGTACGACGTCTGGCTGTTGGACGAGGGAAACGATCCTGCGATGCGGGCCCTCTGCTCCGAGCTGGGCGCGTGCCACTTCAGCCGGCGCGGGATCGAGCAGTGGAACCAGCCCAAGGGCCGGTTTCGCGCCAAGACCAAGCACGGCAACTACAACAGCTGGCTCCAGGCCCACGGCTCCGGCTACGACTTCTGGATCTCGGTGGACACCGACCACGTGCCGCTGCCCGAGTTCTGCGAGCGGATGCTCGGCTACTTCCGTGACCCCGACGTGGCGTTCGTGGTCGGGCCGCAGGTGTACGGGAACTACCGCAGCTCCGGCTCGGCCGTCACCAAGTTCTCGGAGAGCCAGCAGTTCCTCTTCCACGCGCTGATCCAGCGGGCCGGGAACCGGTACGGCGCACCGATGTTCGTCGGCACCAACAACGCCGTCCGGATCAGTGCGCTGCAGTCGATCGGCGGGCTGTACGACTCGATCACCGAGGACATGGCCACCGGCCTGGAGTTCCACCGCCGCCGCAACCCGTCCACCGGCGCGCGCTGGAAGTCGGTCTACACGCCGGACGTGCTGGCGGTCGGCGAGGGGCCCTCGTCCTGGACCGACTTCTTCTCCCAGCAGCTGCGGTGGAGCCGGGGCACCTACGAGACCCTGCTCACCCAGTACTGGCGGGCGGTCTGGCGGCTCTCGCCCGGCCGGCTGCTCAACTACACGCTGATGGTCTGCTTCTACCCGATGGCGGCGCTAACCTGGTTACTGGGCGGGGTGTCCAGCGTGCTCTACTTGGGATTCGGCGCCTCCGGCGTCCACGTCTCGTCCGAGATCTGGATGATGCTGTACAGCGACGCGGCCGCCCTGCAGGTCCTGCTCTACACCTGGAACCGCAAACACAATGTGAGCCCGCACGAGCCGGCCGGGTCCTCCGGGGTGGCGGGCATGGTGATGTCGGCGCTCTGCGGGCCGATCTACGCAGCATCGTTTCTGCAAGCGGCGCTTCGCCTGCGCAGCCGCTTCGTGGTGACGCCCAAGGGTGACTCGGCCAGCCCGGACCGGCCGGCGACGTTCCGGATCCACCTGTTCTGGGCGCTGGTGTTCGGCGGCGCCGTCACCGCCTCGTTCTTCACCGGCCACGATCACGTGGCCATGCGTACGTGGGCCTGCCTGGCGTTGTTCCTCAGTCTGCTGCCGATGCTGGTGCTGGCCGCGGACGCCGTCCGCCGCCGCCGGGCCCGGCCCACCTCCACCCTCTCGGTCACCGGCGCCACCCCCACAGCGGCCACCACACCGGCCAACACACCGGCCAACACACCGAGAGTCCCACCCCAGGGCCGCACCGGCACGACCACCCGCACCGCCTCCCTCACCGCCCCCACCGGGTCCGCCGCCAGCACTGCCCCCGCCGCCACGGCGCCCACCGCACGCTGAACCCGAACCCGCAGCACGAGGGGACCAACCACCGTGAAGATCCGCAACGCCGGCCGCACCAGGCGCTTCGCCCTCGGCAGCACGGTCGCGCTGACCGTGGCCGGGATGAACGCGCCGGCCGTGCTCGGCTTCGCCAACGAGCAGTACCACCAGTACGTGATCAACCGCGCCGAGTACAAGGCCGAGTACGGCCACTGGCAGACCGTCACCCTGCCCGCCGAGTTCCGGATCAACGCCATCCACGCCACCCTGCTGCGGACCGGCAAGATCCTGATCATCGCCGGCTCCGGCAACGACCAACGGCAGTTCGACGCGGGCAGCTTCAGGAGCCTGCTCTGGGATCCGGCCAAGAACACGTACAAGCCGGTCCCGACCCCTGCCGACATGTTCTGCGGCGGCCACACCGCCCTCCCGGACGGACGGCTGCTGGTGGCCGGCGGCACCCTGCGCTACGAGGCGCTGGACGGCGCCGTGAAGAAGGCGGCCGGCACCATGCGGGTGCGCAACGAGAACCCCGATGCCGCCCGTACCTTCCCCAAGGGCACGGTGTTCACCGCGCCGAACGGTCGCGCGTACGTGTCCACCGCCGCGGTCACCGTCCCGGCGGCGGTCAAGACCGGCGCCGGGGACCGGACGGTCGTCACCGCGAGCGAGCAGCACGTCTTCGTGGAGGCGGTGGCAGCGGGCGCCGACTCCGTCGCCGACTCGCCCGCCCAGTACACGATCAAGGGGCTGAGCGGCACCGAGGCCCGCAACCTCTACGGCATGGCCGACCGCCTGACGCTGGAGAAGCAGGACTTCCAGGGCATCCGCTCGGCCTTCGAGTTCAACCCGGACACGGAGTTGTACGAGCCGGTCGCCGACATGGCGTACGCCCGCTGGTACCCGACCCTCACCGGGCTGGGCGACGGACGGGTGGTCACCGTCTCCGGGCTCGACGACACCGGGCAGATCCTCAGCGGCAACGACAACGAGATCTACGACCCGGCGAGCAAGACCTGGTCCAAGGCGCCCGACCGGTACTTCCCCACCTACCCGTCGATCTTCCTCACCGCCTCCGGCAAGCTCTTCTACTCGGGCTCCAACGCCGGCTACGGGCCGGCCGACAAGGGCCGGGAGCCGGGGCTCTGGGACCTCAAGGACAACAGCTTCCAACCGGTGCCGGGGCTGCGCGATCCGGCGCTGACCGAGACCTCGTCCTCGGTGCTGCTCCCGCCGGCCCAGGCGCAGAAGGTGATGGTGCTCGGCGGGGGCGGGGTGGGCGAGTCACCGCTGTCCTCAGCCCGGACCGACATCGCCGACCTGTCCGCCGCCAAGCCCGCGTTCACCCCGGGGCCGGACCTCCCGGCCGGCGGCACCCGGTACCTCAACAGCGTGATCCTGCCGGACGACACCGTGTTCACCACCGGCGGCTCCAGCGACTACCGGGGCAAGCACAGGAGCGACCTGCTCAAGGCGCAGGTCTACCACCCGGACACCAACGCCTTCACCACCGCCGCCGAGCCGACCGTCGGCCGGAACTACCACTCCGAGGCGCTGTTACTGCCCGACGGCCGCGTGGTCGTCCTCGGCTCCAACCCACTCTTCAACGACCGGGCGGACACCGAGCCGGGCACCTTCGAGCAGCGG
Organism: Kitasatospora sp. NPDC090091; assembly: GCF_044747365.1. NCBI lineage: Bacteria > Bacillati > Actinomycetota > Actinomycetes > Kitasatosporales > Streptomycetaceae > Kitasatospora > Kitasatospora sp. NPDC090091. Next base: position 146,568 of record NZ_JBIVDY010000015.1, on the reverse strand, counting down.
ATCGAGATCTACACGCCGCCGTACCTGTTCCACGGCGAGCGCCCGCAACTGACCGGCGCGCCGGAGACCGCCAGGCTCGGCGGGACGATCACGGTCGACTCGCCGAACGCCGGGGGCATCGCCACCGCGAAGCTGATCCGGCCGAGCTCGGTGACCCACGCGACCGACGTCGAGCAACGGTCGGTGGCCCTGGACGTCGGCGCCCGCAAGGACGGCGCCGTCGCGCTCACCCTGCCCGCCAACGCCGATCTGCTGCCGCCGGGTTGGTACATGCTGTTCGTGACGGACAGCGCCGGGACCCCGTCGGTGGCCCGCTGGATCAAGGTGACGGGCTGAGGCGCGTCCGACAAGGCCCCGAAGGGCCCGTGGCCCACAGGGCCGACAAAGCCCGCAAGGCCCACAAAGCCCACAAGACCGGCAAGGCCCCACAAGCCCCCACCTCCCGCCGGCCGCGCGCTACGCGCCCCCGCGTGCGAGCCCCAGCGCGTACGGCAGCCAGAACTCGCCCGCCCTGGGCTCGCCGCGGCCGCACTCGCCGTCGGACTCTCCCGGGTTCTTGATCCAGAGGTAGGCGTCCACGCCGGGCCGGCCGGTTGAGGCGGTGGGCGGCTCGCCGAGCGCCCGCCCGGGCGGGTTGCACCAGGCGTCGCCGCCGATCGGGCCGTTGCCGTTGCGGCTGGTGTCGATGACGAAGGGCTTCCCGCCCAGTGCGGCGGAGAGCTCCGCGCCGTAGGCGGCGTTCCGGTCGGTGGCGTAGAAGTTGGAGACGTTGACCGCGAAGCCGTCCGCCGCGGCGATGCCGGACTTGCGCAGGGCCTCGGCCATCGCGGACGGGTCCTGCGCCCAGCCGGGGTTCCCCGCGTCCAGGTAGACCTTCACCTGCGGACGCTTCTTCAACTCCTGGACGGCGAAGGCCAGCAGGCCGTACCGCTCGGCGGCGGCCGCGCCCTTCACCCCGCAGGCGTCCAGGGTGTGTGCGACGGCGTCGGGCTCCAGCACGACCCAGGCCCGGCGGTCCCCGAGTGCCTCGGCCAGGCCGGTGATCCAGGAGCGGTAGGCGGCTGCGTCGGCCGCACCACCCGCCGAGTACTGGCCGCAGTCGCGGTGCGGGATGTTGTAGGCGACGAAGACCGGGGTGCGGTCCACCGCCGCGGCCCGGCGGCTCACCTGCTCGGCGATGCCCTTGGCCGCCTGGTCCCCGAGCCACTGCGAGGAGGGCTGGGCCGCGATCCTCAGAAGCGTGTCGGCCTCGGCCGTCCGACCCTGGCCACGCAGGGCGACGAGCTGCCGGGCGGCCGAGGTCTGGTCCGAGACGTAGAAGGACTGCCCGGGCAACTGGGCCAGTCCGGCGGACCCGCCGGCGTCACCCCCGCCCGCCTGCCCGCCGGCCCCCGCGGACGCCGATGCGCCACCCGAGCCGGACGCGCCCCCCGACGCAGCCCCGCCCGAGCCGGACGCGCCCCCCGACGTGCCCCCCGACACGCTCCCGCCGCCCGAACTGCTCGTCGAACCACTGCCGTTGCACCCCGCAACGGCGGCCACGAAGCCCAGCACGGCCGCCCCCGCGGCCAGCCGGAACCCCGGCCCTCGCCCTAACCGGCGCACGTACCGCCCCTCCCAGACCCGGTCCGGCGACCCGGTCGGAACCCAGCTTCGCACACCGGGTACCGACCGGCAGCCGAGGTCGGTGAACAGCGGACAGCGGCAGTACGTGGGCGAGGTGTCGACCTGCCCCGGCCGCCTCAGCCCTGCTTGAGGTTCGGCACCTGCCAGTCGATCGGGTCCACGCCGAAGCCGGACAGCGCGTCGTTGATCTGCGAGAACGGGCGGCTGCCGAAGAACAGCTTGGCGGAGAGCGGCGACGGGTGCGCGCCCTGGACCACCACGTGCTTCTCGGTGTCGATCAGCGGCAGCTTCTTCTTTGCGTAGTTGCCCCACAGCACGAAGACGACCGGCTCCTCGCGCGCGCTCACCGCCTTGATCACGGCGTCGGTGAACTTCTCCCAGCCCTTGGCCTTGTGCGAGTTGGCCTCGTGCGCGCGCACCGTGAGCACCGCGTTGAGCAGCAGCACGCCCTGCTCGGCCCAGTGCATCAGGTAGCCGTTGTCCGGGGCCGGGATGCCCAGGTCGGCGTCCAGCTCCTTGAAGATGTTGCGCAGCGACGGCGGCGTCTTGGTGCCCGGCAGCACGGAGAAGCTCATGCCGTGGGCCTGGCCGTCGTCGTGGTACGGGTCCTGGCCGAGGACGAGGACGCGGACCTTCTCGTACGGGGTGGCCTCCAGCGCCGAGAACTCCTGCCCGCTGGGCGGGAACACCTGGTGCTCCGCGCGCTCGGCCGCCACGAAGGCCGCCAGCTCGGCGAAGTACGGCTTCCCCGTCTCGGCGCCCAGCACCTCGCGCCAGGACTCGGGCAGCTCCAGCCCGGCACCCGCTCCAGCCTCGACCACGCCCGCCTCGACCGTGTCCGTCACGACATCAACCTCCCACCGGACGGCCGCTCACCGCCGCACCGCCCCGACCTCGGGCGCGCCGCGCCGCTTGCGCCGCACGCCCTCTTTCCACACCGAACGCTACACAGACCGACTGACACTTCACTCCGCCGCGGACCGGTCGGCCCCCGCAGAACCGTCGTTCGCCCCCGCACCTGCCGCCGCGCCCGCCCCCTCGGACCCCGCGGCCGCCGACGAGGAAGCGGAAGCCGAAGTGGAGGCCGAGGAGGAAGCTGCAGCGGCAGCCGCAGCCACCGCCCCCTCCACCCGGACGTGCTCGACGACGTTCAGCGCCACCAGCACCACCGCGAGGACCGCCAGCACCACGATGGCCGGCAGCCGCACCATCACCGGGACCAGCGCCAGCACCACCGCCGCCGCCACGATCCGGGTGGTCGACATCGCGCGGAACATCATCCACCGGGTGTAGCCGAAGGTCAGCAGGTACACCCCGCAGCCCCCGTACAGCAGCGCCACCGAGCCGGCGCCGAGCGACTGCCGCGGGTCGGCCACCGTCTCGCCGAAGCCGACCGCCACCGCGATCACCGCAGCCACCAGCGCCAGGTGGCCGTACTGGAAGATGCGGCGGATCATGTCGCGGCGCGAGTCCGCGACGGTGACGGCGTGCCGCATGGCGTCCGCCGCGTAGACGAAGTACTGCCACCAGAGCCCGCAGGAGATGGTGAATGCCGCGGCCACCGCGGCGAGCTCGACCGCGTCCAGATGCGCCTTCGCGGCCGTGGCGCCGATCCCGACGATCGACTCGCCGAGCGCCACCAGCAGGAAGAGCGCGAACCGCTCCGGCATGTGGGACGGGTGGTAGGCGACCCGGGCCAGCCGGCTGCGGAAGATCAGCGGGGCGGAGAGGTCACAGGCCGCCGCCAGCGCCCAGAGCGCCGTCCGCGGCCCCTCCGGCAGCAGCCCGCCGGCGAGCAGCAGCGGGCCGCTGACCAGCACGCCCACCCCGTAGGGCCCGCGCCAGACGCCCGGGATGCGGATCAGCACCAGCAGCAGCACCACTCGCGCCGCCCAGTACCCGGCCCCGAGCAGCAGGCCCCGGCCCTCGTACGCGGCGGGCACGGCCAGCGCCATGAAGAGGCCGGCCAGGCCCACCGCGAGGATGCCGATCCGGCCCTTCGGGGTGTCCACGTCCCGGATGTTGGCCTGCACGGTGGTGCCGACCCAGCACCAGTACACGGGCACGAAGACGACCAGGGCCCGGGCGACTCCGGCCACGTCGTGGTGGTGGTGCAGCAGGCCGGAGACCTGGGTGATCGCGAAGACGAAGACCAGGTCGAAGTAGAGCTCCGCCCAGGTGACGCGCTTCTCCTCCACCGGGCCCGGGCCGGCCTCCACCCCCGACGCCCCGGCCGTCGTGGCTGTCGCCGTCGCCGTCACGGCCGTCGCCGTCGCGGGCGTCGCGGCCGACGTCCCGCCCGTCGTGTCCGGCCCCCCGGCCGGCTCCCCCGTCGTTGTGCTCATCCGCCCCTCCTCGGCGACCACGGACGCACCGTGCACGGACTCACCCCGCACAGCGCGCGGGCCCTCTCCCCGGCCGGGCGGCCGGGGAGAGGGCCCGAACAACAGAACGAACGCTAGATCAGTTCGACCAGGTCCGCGATGGAGTTGACCACCCGGGTCGGCCGGTACGGGAAACGCTCCACGTCGGCGGCGGCCGTGAGACCGGTGAGGACCAGGATGGTCTCCATGCCCGCCTCCATGCCGGCCACGATGTCGGTGTCCATCCGGTCGCCGATCATGACGGCGGACTCCGAGTGGGCACCGGCCGTGTTGAGCGCCTCGCGCATCATCAGCGGGTTGGGCTTGCCGACGAAGTACGGCTCGACACCGGTCGCCTTGGTGATCAGCGCCGCGACCGAACCGGTGGCCGGCAGCACGCCCTCGGTGGACGGGCCGGTCTCGTCCGGGTTGGTGCAGATGAACCGGGCGCCCTGGTTGATCAGCCGGATCGCCTTGGTGAGCGCCTCGAAGCTGTAGGTGCGGGTCTCGCCGAGGACGACGTAGTCCGGGTTGTTGTCGGTCAGCACGTAGCCGGCCTGGTAGAGCGCGGTGGTGAGGCCCGCCTCGCCGATCACGTACGCGGTGCCGCCGGGGCGCTGGCCCTTGAGGAACTGCGCCGTGGCCAGCGCCGAGGTCCAGATGGACTCCTCCGGCACGTCCAGGCCCATGCCGGCCAGGCGGGCGCTGAGGTCGCGCGGGGTGTAGATCGAGTTGTTGGTGAGCACCAGGAACGGCTTGCCGGACTCCCGCAGCCGGCGCAGGAACTCCTCCGCACCGGGGATCGGCGTGCCCTCGTGGATGAGGACCCCGTCCATGTCGGTCAGCCAGGACTCGATGGGCTTGCGGTCTGCCACGTGCGTGTCTCCCGAAGTCTTGCAACGTCTTGCGATGGTCGTACGAACCTTCGGCGCACCGCCGTCACCGTTGCGCCGCCCACCGGCCGGACCCTCCCCGGGACACCGGACCGCCGGGGGTACTGCTGGCTGCCCCAACGGGGCACAGCCTAATCCGCACGCCAGGCCGACGACAGCGCGGTCCCGGTCTCCGGGCCGGCCGGCCGGAGAGCGGCCCGGAGAACCGCCCTCCCCACCCGGAGCCGTCACCGTCCCTGCCCGGAGCCGCCACCCCTCCTGCCCGGGAACCCGCCCGGCACCGCGCCTGTCTCAAGGGCTCCTTAAGCAGCCCCTAACCGCACTGATGACCCCTCAGTGCGGCCGCCCCGCGGGTCTAGCGTGAGCGGCACCACCCTCACCGCGCTCCTCGGAGGAGTCCCCTGCCATGCCCGTGCGCCGCCGTCTCTCCGCCGCCGTCCTCACCCTCACCGCCACCGGCCTCGCCGTCGGCCTGACCGCCGCCCCGGCCGCCGCGCACGGCTCGATGCAGAACCCGCTCAGCCGGGTCGAGGGCTGCTACCTGGAGGGCGCCGAACACCCGAAGTCGGCGGCCTGCACGGCGGCCGTGGCCACCGGCGGCACGGCGGCGCTGTACGACTGGATGAGCCTGCGGATCGGCGACGCCGCCGGCCGCCACCGGGAGCTCATCCCGGACGGGAAGCTGTGCAGCGCCGGCTCGGACACCTACCGGGGCCTTGATCTGCCGCGCGCCGACTGGCCGGCCACCAACCTCACCTCGGGGGCCGACTTCACTTTCCGCTACCGCGCCACCGCCCCGCACAAGGGCACCTTCCAGCTCTACATCACCAACGGCAGCTACTCCCCCACCAAGCCGCTGACCTGGGCGAACCTTGAGCCACAGCCCTTCCTCACGGTCACCGACCCGCAGCTCGTGGACGGCTCGTACGTACTGCCGGGCAAGGTGCCGGCCGGGAAGACCGGGCGCCAGCTGATCTACGCGATCTGGCAGCGTTCGGACAGCCCGGAGGCGTTCTACTCCTGCTCGGACGTCGTCTTCGACGGCAGCGGCGCCAACCCCGGCACCAACACCGGTACCGGCACCGGCGGCGCGACCACGCCGACCGGAGCCACCACGCCCACCGGAGCCACCACCACCGGCGGCCACGACCACGGCCACACCCCCGCGCCGACCGGCGGCGCCCCGACCGCCCCCGCCCCGGCCGGCGGCGTCACCGCCCCCACCGCGGCACCCGTCCCCGCCTCCGCCGGCACACCGGCCGCACCGACCGCCGTGCCCACCACCCCCACGCCCACCGCCCCCGCGCCCGCGGTGCCGACCCCCACCGGCACCGCGGGCACCCCGGGTACCCCCGGCGCCGCCGACACCGCCCCCGCGACGACCGCCGCCGCACCCGACCAGCTCGCCCAGACCGGCTCGGACCGATCCCTCGGCATCCTCGCCTCCGTCGGCTCCGCCTTCCTCCTCGCCGGCGCCACCGTCGCCGTCCTCCACCGTCAGCGCCGCCGCCGGGGCCACGCCCGCTGAATCGGCTTCCGCCACCGAGCCCGGGTGCGGCAGCGGACCGCACCCGGGCTGCCCCGGCCGCCGCGATCGGCGGCGTTCCCCGCCCCGTCTCCGAAACCCGGGCCAATCGGACGCAGCGTGATTGAGTAGGGCGCATGAGCCCCTCCTCGCGCCCCCTCGCCCAGCACGACGGCCCCTTCCGGGTCGGCCTGATCGGCTACGGCCTGGCCGGCTCCGCCTTCCACGCCCCGCTGATCGCCACCACCCCGGGCCTGCGGCTGGACGCGGTGGTCACCGCCAACCCCGACCGTCGTGCCCAGCTGCTCCGGGAGCACCCCGGCACCCGCGCCGTCGACACCCCGGAGCAGTTGCTCGCCGACCCGGACGCGCTCGACCTGGTCGTCATCGCCTCCCCCAACCGCACCCACGTGCCGCTCGCCCGGGCGGCGCTGCGCGCCGGGCTGGCGACCGTCGTCGACAAGCCGCTGGCCGCCACCGCCGCCGAGGCGCTGGAGCTCTGCAGGACGGCCGAGGAGCGGGGCGTGCTGCTCACGGTCTTCCAGAACCGCCGCTGGGACGGTGACTTCCTCACCGCCGCCCGGCTGATCCGCGAGGGCGCGCTCGGCCGGGTGCACCGCTTCGAGTCCCGGTTCGAGCGGTTCCGGCCCAAGCCCAAGCCGGGCTGGCGCGAGCTGGCCGACCCGGCCGAGGTCGGCGGCACCCTCTACGACCTGGGCAGCCACCTTGTCGACCAGGCGCTCGCGCTGTTCGGGCCGGTCGAGACGGTCTACGCGGAGATCGACGTCCGCCGCGACGGCGCGGTGGTCGACGACGACGCCTTCCTCGCCCTCACCCACGCCTCCGGCACCCGCTCGCACCTGTGGACGAGCGCCATCGCGCCGATGGTCGGCCCCCGGCTCCGGGTGCTGGGCGACGCCGCGGGCTACGTGAAGACCGGCATGGACCCGCAGGAGGCCGACCTGCGCGCCGGCCACCGCCCGGGCGACGGGCGCCCGTGGGGCGCCGACGAGCCCGGCCACTACGGCACCCTCGGCACCGACGAGTCCACCGTCCCGGTCCGCACCGACCCGGGCGACTACCCCGCGTTCTACGCGGGCGTGGCCGCCGCGCTGGCCAACCCCGGCACCCCGCCCCCGGTCGACCCGCGGGACGCCGTCGCCACCCTCACCGTCCTGGAGGCCGCCCGCGCCGCGGCCGCCACCGGAACGACGGTCCGGCTGGACTGACCCTCGGGCCCAGGGTCCCCCGAGGGCTTGGGGTCCCCGGGGGACCCGGGCCCCCGGGCGTCAGATGCCGATGATCTCCACCGCCGACCCCAGGCCGCGGAAGTCCGCGACGTTGCGGGTGTAGAGCGGCAGCCCGTGGGCGGAGGCGACGGCGGCGATCATCAGGTCGATCCGCCGCGGGCGCGGCTGCCGCCCGGCCGCGATGGTGAGCGTGACCAGCGTCCCGTACCGCGCGGCGGCCGCCGCGTCGAAGGGCAGCGGGTCGAAGTCGGCCATCGCCGCGCCCAGCACCTCCAGCCGGGCCGCCCGGCTGACCGGGTCGCGCGCCATCGACACACCCTGCTGCAGCTCGGCGAAGGTGATCGCGGTCAGCTCCGGCACGGCGGGCAGGTCGGAGGGGCTGAGCAGTGCCAGGTCGATGTAGACGCAGGTGTCCAGCACCCCGGCCGGCCGCCGCCGGGGCGCCCTGCGCCGCTCAGCCACGCGGCCGCTCGAAGGGGTCGTCGCCGTCGTCCCCGACCAGCTCCTCGGACCCGAAGTACTCCTCGGACTCCTTGCGCATCTGGTGGTAGTCGACGCGCGGCAGCTTCACGTGCCGCGCGACGAGCTCCTCCGCCGTGAGCCGTCGCCGGCCCGTCACCGGTCGCAGCTCCGCGACCTCGACCCCGTTCCTGGTGATGTGGAAGGTCTCGCCCGCCTCCACCGCATCCATCACCGCGGCGGAGTTGTTCCGGAACTCCCGCTGGGTAATCGTCTTCATACCCTCCAAGGTAGCCCCGTGTAGCACCCGTGGCTACAGTGTGAACGGCAACCGCTGAGCGGCTGCGCGAGGAGTGGCGGATCGCACCCTGACGAATCCGCTCCGCCGGAACCCTCCAGGCCGTACCATCGTCGTCAACGTCCGGAACAGGCCGGCCGCGAGCAGGAGAGGAGCACAGCGTGGAACTCGTCGCGATGCTGCTCGGGCTGCTCCGCCTGCTGAGCGGGGACGTGCTCGCCGAGGGCGGCACGCTGACCTCGGTGGCGACCGCCGCGGCCGTGGTGCTGCTGACCGGAGCGGTGGCGGGGGCGCTGGTCGTCGCCCGGCTGCTCGGCGCACGGGCACCGGCCGCCGTACGGAACGGGATGCTGCGCAGACGCGCGTTCCGGACCGCCTTCCTTCCACAGCGCGATCCGGACGCCCGGGGCAGGCGACGCCCCAGGGCACCCGGAGCGGCCCCGACGGCCGCGTAGCTCCACTTCTCTCCCCCCTCCGAGCAGGCCGACCGGCCGCTCCGGGGTTCCGAGCGCCGTCCGAACGCGGCCGTCCTCCGCCGATCACTCATGTCCTCAGACGCTGAGACCCCGGAGGGCTCGCTCCCCATGTCGCTTTTCGCAGTTCTCGACCCGGCCGTCACCCTGGCCCACGACGTCGTCGCCGCGCTCGCCACCGTCCTGCCCACGGCCGCGGCCATCGTCCTGTTCACCGTCGGCGTCCGGCTGGCGCTGCACCCGCTGGCCCGGGCCGCGGCGCGCGGCGAGAAGGCGCGGGCCCGGCTCGCGCCGAAGATCTCGGAGCTGAACCGCAAGCACAAGGACCGGCCGGAGAAGCTCCAGGCCGCGCTGGCCGAGCTGTACAAGGAGGAGAAGGCCTCGCCGTTCGCGGGGTGCCTGCCGATGCTGGTGCAGATCCCGTTCTTCTCGGTGATGTACCGGCTGTTCACCACCCCGAACGACCTGCTCGGCCACACCCTCTTCGGCGTCCCGCTCGGCCTGCACGTCGGCAGCGCACAGGGCGCGGCGCAGTGGGTGGTGTTCGGTCTCCTGTACGCGGCGCTGGCCGGGGTGGCGTACGTCGGGTTCCGGCGCGCCCGCCGTGCGCAGGCGGCACAGCCCGCCTCCGCGACGCCGCAGCCGGGTCTGGCGTTCCTGCCGTACCTGTCGTTCGGCACGGTGCTGTTCGCCGCGCTCGTCCCGCTGGCCGCCGGGATCTACCTGCTCACCACCACCGCCTGGTCCGCCGCCGAGCGCGCCTGGCTGCACCGGGGCACCGTGCCGGTCCCCGGCGTGGCACTGGTCTGACCGCCGCGCGAGCCGGGCAGACCGCCGGACTCCCGACCGCCTGAGACCCGCCCTGGCGCGGGGCGGTTCGGGGCCGCCCTCTAGCCTGAGCTGGTCATTCAGGTCGTCCGCCGGTCGGACCGATGGAGGGAAGTCGTCATGGTGGTCGCTGCTCCGGCGTTGGCCGAGTTGCGGGAGGTCTGCCAGCCGCAGGCGAAGCTGCAGAGCCGCAACGGGGAGCACTGGGCGGGCCGCCTCTACATGCGCCGCATCTCGCTGCGGACCACCCGGCAGCTGGTCCGCACCTCGGTGTCGCCGAACACGCTGACCTGGCTGATGGTGGTCTGCGGGGTGGGCGCCGGAGCCGCGCTGCTGATCCCGGGGCTGACGGGTGCCGTGCTGGCGGCCGTGCTGTTCCAGGGCTTCCTGCTGTTCGACTGCGTCGACGGCGAGGTGGCTCGCTGGAAGCGCCAGTTCAGTACGGCGGGGGTGTACGTCGACCGGCTCGGCGCGTACCTGGCCGATGCCGCGCTGATGATCGGGGCCGGTGTGCGGGCCGCGCGCGGGGGCTCGGAGCTGTGGGTCTCGGTCGGGCTGGCGACCGCGCTGGGCGTGGTGCTGCTGAAGGCCTCGACCGACCTGGTGGACGTCGCGCGGGCGCGCAGCGGCCTGGCGCCGGCCGACGAGGAGTCGACGCAGCCGCGCTCCCAGGGCATTGCCAACGCGCGCCGGCTGGCCTCGATATTCAAGATCCACCGGGTGACCAACGGCATCGAGGCCTCGCTGGTGCTGCTCGCCACGGCGGTGGCGGACGCGGCGGTAGGCGACATCGGCCCGACCCGGTACGCGCTCGCGGCCATCGCGGTGATCACCTGGGGGATGGTGGTCGCGCACCTCGCGTCGATCCTGTCCTCGTCGCGCCTGCGCTGAGCCCGGCCGGTTCCCCCGCTGCCCCCGGAAGCCTGCTTCCGGGGGCAGCGGCGTTCCGGCTCAGACCTTCTTGAAGCACATCGTGTAGTCGACGCCCTTGCTGCGGTCGACCTTGATGCCGTAGTCGAAGGCCGCGCCACAGCTCTTGTCGGGGCCGTAGAGCTTGTCGGCCATCTTGTACTGGGCCTCGGAGGACTTGCAGTCGACGACGGTCGGCACCGGCGAGCCCTGCGGGTCCTGGATCTTGACGCAGTCGCCGATGTTCGGGTCGTGCGTCTTGTTCTCCGCGGCCTGGGCGGACTGGGAGGCGGCGGCCTTGGCCTTGCCGCCGTTGGGGTCGGTGTTGTACTTCCACACGTACCAGCCGCCGCCGCCGAAGACCGCCAGGACGATCACGATCGGGAGGACGGCCTGCAGCGGGCTCCGGCGCTGCTGCGGGCGCTGCGGCGGCTGGGGCGCCGGCGGCTGGGCGCCGTACGGGGGCTGGGGCTGGGCGTACTGCGGCTGCGGCGGCTGCGCGTACGGGGGCTGCTGGCCGTAGACCGGCGGCTGGCCGTACGCGGGCTGGGGCGGCGGCGGTGCGTAGCCGTAGGGCTGCTGGGGCGGGTGGTTCTGGTAGGGCGGCGGTGCGGACATGGTGCTGAGAGATCCCCGTGGTCGATGACGTGAGCAGTGGTCAACGTGCTGTTGACCGGTGCAGGTTACCCGTCCGCCGATCGACGGTCCCGTCGGGCCCCGATGCGCGTGGACGCGGTGTCCACACAGGCAGTGAGCGGTAAGTTGTGCACGGCGAGGCGCCGTTGGCGGGCGAGGGGGCGGGAATGCAGGCGGGCGATGTCCTGGACAACCGGTACGAGCTGATCGAGACGATCGGCGAAGGTGCGTTCGGGGTGGTGTGGAAAGCCCGCGACTCCCGGATCCAGCGCCACGTCGCCGTCAAGGTCATGCAGCAGGGCGGCAACACGGCCAAGGACGTGGCCCGTTTCGTGCGGGAGGTGGCGACGGCCGGAGCGCTCAACCACCCGCACATCGTCACGGTGCACGACTTCGGCGAGCACCGGAGCGCGGGCCGGCCGGTGTTCTACCTGGTGATGGAGCTGCTCGACGGTGCCCAGCTGAACGAGAGCCTGGCCGGCGGGGTTCCGCCGCTGGCCCGTTCGCTGGCGTGGGCCTCGCAGATCGCCGACGCGCTCGCGGTGGCCCACCGTGCGGGCGTGGTCCACCGGGACATCAAGCCGGCCAATGTGATGGTGCTGTCCTCCGGTTCGGTGAAGGTGGTGGACTTCGGCATCGCGCGGACCGAGGCCGCGGACGACGGTGTGACCAGCACACACGCCATCATCGGGACTCCGGCGTACATGGCTCCGGAGCGGTTCGAGGGGAAGGGGCTCGACGCGCGATCGGACCTCTACGCCTTCGGCTGTCTCCTGTACGAGCTGTGCACGGGCCGACCTCCCTTCCGCGGTGGTGTCTTCGAGTTGATGCGGCTGCACGGCACGGTCGATCCCGCCCCACCGAGCGAGCACCGGACGGGGATCCCGCCGGAGGTCGACCGGCTCGTGCTGGAGTTGCTGGCGAAGGACCCGGCCCAGCGGCCGTCCGGAGCCGACCAGGTCACGGTGCGGCTGCGTGCGGCCGCGTGGTCGTTGACCAACCCTGCGCCCGCGTACACGCCGACCGTGCGCGACACGTCGATCAGCGACGACGCGTATGTGCGGAGCCGGCGGGACGAGGCGGACGCGCTCTTCGAGGAGACCCGGGCCAAGGCGGCCCAGGCGGCAGCGGAGTTCGAGACCAACCTGGCCAAGCGTCGCGAGCAGTCCGAGCGCGACCTGGCCGCCCGTCAAGCCAGGGCCGAGAAGCGCTTGGCCGAGATCGAGCACCGGGCCGAGCAGCTGCGCCTGGAGGCCGAGAAGCTGCGCACCGACGCCGAGCGCCGCGCCCGCCAGACCGTCGACACTGCCCAGCGCCAGTCCGAGGACATCGTGACCGACGCCAACGCCAAGGCCGACCGGATCCGCAGCGAATCCGAGCGCGAGGTGGCGGCGCTGACCAACCGCCGGGACAGCCTCAACGCCCAGCTGACCAACGTCCGCGAGATGCTGGCGACGCTGACCGGGGCAGCCGTGACTGCTGCCACGGAACTTCCGGCGCAGCAACAGCAGAGCCGGTAGTAGCGGCAGGGATCGGTCAGGGCCCTCCCGGCTGGTCGCCGGTCTCGTTGTCGAGCGGCCGGAGGGCTGCGGTCCGCGCCTCGCAGAGGCCGCCGACAAGGGCGGAGAACAGGATCAGGATCAGGAGTCCGAGCACGGCGAGCCCGTTCGGTGGGTGGGGGCGGAGCTCATGCGGCGGCGTCCAGCTCGAACCAGACGGTCTTGCCGCGCTTCTGCGGCTCGGCGCCCCAACGGTGGGTGAGGCCTTCGACGAGCTGGAGGCCGCGGCCGGTCTCGCAGTTGCGAGACGGCGTGCACGGCTGGGGGAGGTCGGAGCTGTCGTCGCAGACGGAGACGCGGAGCGTGCCGCCGAGGATGAGGAAGAGGACGACGGGCGAGGTCGTCCGGCCGTGGCGCCAGGCGTTGACGATCAGTTCGGCGAGAGCGAGTTCGGCGTCCGCGATGGCGTCGGGGTGCCACCCGCTGCGCGCCATGGCGTCCCGGAGGGCGTCACGGGCGACGGTGAGGGAGGGGGAGAGAAGGGCGAGGTTGCGGTTACACACGGAAGTCTCCCGGTGGAGTGGAGAGGGTGCGCCGGAACGGATGTCGCCGTGAGCAAGTCCGGATAGGGGCTCTTCGGCTGCTGGGCAGCATTACTGACGTGCCGTCCGGTGTGCGGTGCATCACAGACTGTAGAGCATCGGTGGCACATGTGAGGGCACTTCTTCCACCATCATTCGCTCGATCGACTGATTGCTGGACCCGCCGCGGGATCGCGGTGGATGCTTGGGGCATGCCACCACGAACTACCCCGTCAGTCCGCCAGGAACGGGTCGGTATCGAGCTGCGGAAGATGCGGGATACCGCCGGTCGCACAACCGCTCAGGCAGCCGCCCTGTTCGGGCTCGATCGCACGAAGATCACTCAGATCGAGAAGGGGTACTACCCGGTCACTGCCGAGCGGGTGCGCATGCTCTCCTCCGACTTCCAAGAGAGCGACACTGCCTACGTCGACGCGCTCGCCGCGATGGCCGAGGAGAGGCACAAGGGCTGGTGGGAGGACTATCGCGGCTCCGTGCCAACCGGATTCCTCGACATCTCGGAGATGGAGTACTTCGCCAACGAGATCCGCACGTACCAGGTGTCGCACGTCCCTGGCGCGATGCAGACGGAGGAGTACGGGAGGGCCATCTTCAACGACGTCTACCCACCGCTCCCGCCCCGGCTGCTGGAAGCGCGCGTCGAAAACCGCGTGCAAAGGTCGGCCGTGCTGATGAACGAGGGTGCGAGACCGTACTCTGCTGTGGTTCACGAGGCCGCTCTGCGGATGCTGTTCGGCGGTCGCGAGGCTGCCAAGCGACAGCTTGACAAGCTACTTGAGTATTCGGAGCTGTCACATGTGACGCTCCGCGTGATCAGCTTCAGTTGTCACGAGTTCGTGGGTTCAGGTCAAGGAATCATCCACGCAAAGGGGCCGGTACCTCGCCTCGACACGGTTCAACTCGATGCGGTCGGCGGCCCAGTGTTCTTGCATGAGCAGAAGCATCTGGACAACTATCGCCACATCATCGAGACGATGACGAAGCGATCCCTCAGCGAGGACCAATCACGCGACCTCATCAGGTCCGTCAGGAAAGAGATCTAGGCATGGAAGCACTTCAGTGGAATCGCCCGGAGGCTTGCCAGGACGGTGCGAGCTGCCCCGAGGTGGCCGTCACCGCCGACGCCGTCTACCTCCGCAGCAGCCTCCAGCCCGACGCCGTCGCCACGTTGACCACTGCTGAATGGCGCGACCTCCTCACCGGTATCCGCAACGGCGAGTTCGACGTCTGAGCGCGCCACCGAACGCCGAAGGCCGGCGACCCTTTCGGGGTGCCGGCCTTCGGCGTTCTCCGCCTGCCTACTCCGCTCACGCGGCGAGCTGGGGCTCCTCTGCGGGGACCTCCGCCTTCTTCTTGTCCCGCATCACCACGGCCGCCAGCACCGCGGCCGCCAGCACACCCACCGCGCCCACCGTGAACGTGGTGCTCATCGCCGACGTGAAGGCCTCCCGGGCCGCGTGCACCATCCCCGCATCCCCCTTCGCCTCCGCGAGCGCCCCGACGATCGACTGCTTGGCCTGCTCGGACGCCCCCGCCGGCATCTCGTCCGCATACCCGCTCGCCAGCAGCGAACCCAGGATCGCGATCCCCAGCGCCGTACCCGCCTGCTGAATTGTGTCGTTGAGCGCCGACCCCACGCCCGCCTTCTCCGCCGGGATCTCCCCCATCAGCGCACCGATCGCGGCTGGCATCGCCAGCCCCGCACCGAGCCCCAGCAGGCCGAGCGCCACCGCCGGCACCGCGAACGCGGTCTCCGCATCCACAGTGGTCAGCAGCCCGAACGCCCCCGCCATCAGAGCCATCCCGACCAGCACCAGCGGCCGGTTCCCGATCTTCGCCGTCAGACCCGCCCCCGCCCCGTTGCCGATCAGCGCGGCCACCGCCAGCGGCACGAAGGCCAGACCCGCCTTGACCGGCGAGTAGTCCAGCACGAACTGCAGGTACTGGGTCAGGACCAGCAGCAGACCACCGTTCCCGATCTGCACCAGGGTCAGCGACAGCGACCCACCACTGAAGTTGCGCTTCCTGAACAGGGCCAGCGGCACCATCGGCTCGGCCGTCACGTTCTCCCAGACCACGAACCCGACCAGCGCCACGACCGCGATCCCCACGGTGACCAGCGACCGCCCCTCGAACGCGCCGTGCTTCGGAATCTCGATGATCCACCACACCAGCGAGGTCATCCCGACCACCGACAGCACCGCACCCAGCGGGTCCGGCTTCTGCCACGGCCCCTTGGACTCCGGCATCAGGACGAACGCGGCCACGACCGCCAGCACCACGACCGGCACGTTGATGAAGAAGATCGAGTGCCAGGAGAAGTGGTCGATCAGCACACCGCCGAGCACCGGGCTGCCCACCAGGCCGAGCATCGACACCGAACCCCAGGCCGCCATCGCCTTCCCGCGCTCGTCCTCGTCGAACACGGTGATCAGGATCGACAGCGTGGACGGCATGATCAGCGCACCGCCGATGCCCATCGCCACCCGGGAGGCGATGACCTCGCCCGGAGTGGTGCAGAACGTCGCCCCCAGCGACGCGGCCCCGAAGAGCAGCAGCCCCAGGACCATGATCTTCCGCCGCCCGAACCGGTCACCGAGGCTGCCCGAGG
Organism: Kitasatospora sp. NPDC090091; assembly: GCF_044747365.1. Classification (NCBI taxonomy): domain Bacteria; kingdom Bacillati; phylum Actinomycetota; class Actinomycetes; order Kitasatosporales; family Streptomycetaceae; genus Kitasatospora; species Kitasatospora sp. NPDC090091. The sequence goes on along the minus strand of NZ_JBIVDY010000015.1, from coordinate 130,596 downwards.
TCAGCAGCAACCCGGCGAACACCAGGATGTAGGAGTCGAGGATCCACTGTGTGTCCTGCGCCGTCGCCTTCAGGTCCGCGGTCATCGACGGCACCGCCACGGTCAGCGCCATGCTGTCGATCACCAGGACCATCGAGCTGAGGCACAGCACGATCAGGATCCACCAGCGTCGTGGATTGCGGCTTTCCATAGGTGTTCCCCTCCGAGGTGCGTACGGCGTTCCGTCGATGCGCACACTGTACGCAGCGCGGAACAGTGTGCGCAACCCCGATTCCTGTACGCTCCATGCGAACGGTGTACGCAGCTGCTTAGCGACGAGGGAGTGCCCATGGCCGCCAAGACGAACCCGATCCCCTCCGTATGGGCCCGCGAGCCGCGCGAACCGGAACAGCCCGCGCTCAACCGGGCCGCGATCGTCCGCGAGGCGGTCGCCATGCTGGACGCGGACGGCGTCGAAGCCCTCTCGATGCGCAAGCTCGGCGCCCGTCTCAACGCCGGCGCCACCTCGCTCTACCGGCACGTCGCCACCAAGGACGAGCTGATGGAGCTCGCCGTGGACGCAGCCTTCAGCGAGCTCACCGTCCCGCTCACGGACGGCCCCGACTGGCGCACCGCCGTCACCGGCTGCGCCGAGTCCTTCCGCGCCACCACGCTCCGGCACCCCTGGCTGGCCTCCGTCCTCGGCCAGGCCGGACTCGCCTACCTCGGGCCCAATCTGATGGCCGTCTCCGAGCAGCTCGCCAAGCTGTTCGTCGGCATCGGCTTCCCCGACCCGAGCCGCGCGCTGGACACCGTGCTCTCCTACGTCGTCGGCATGAGCACCACCGAGGCAGCCTGGCTCACCACCGTGGCCAAGTCCGGCGAGACCGAAGCCGACTTCATCGCCCGCCTGATGCCCGCCGCCCAGGAGGCGGTGGAAGGGCACGAGCTCCTCTCCGACGCCTACCGGACCGCCGCCGAGACGGCCGCGACCGTCGACCCCGTTGAGCTGCGCGACACCAAGTTCGCCTACGGCCTGGAGGTCATCCTCGACGGCCTGGCCCTGCGCCTGCCGCACTGACGCACGGCGCCCCCGACGCACGCTCCCCGCCCGCGCAGGAAGTCGACTCCTCCGACTTCCTGCGCGGCGCCGGCAACCCGCCCGGGCCCTCCACCGGCACAGAAGCCGACCGCCCCCGCCGGACGCGGGTCCGGCGGGGGCGGTCACCGGCAACAACGGGCCGGTACTACGGGGCAGGGATCAGCCGCGGTTCCACCCGGCGAGGTAGGTGTCGATCTCGCCGGTGAGGCGGGCCTTGCCGGCCCGGTCGAGGAAGGACGCCTCGACGGCGTTCTTCGCCAGCGCGGCCACCCCGGCCTCGTCCAGCTCCAGCAGCCGCGCCGCCACCGCGTACTCGGTGTTGAGGTCGGTGCCGAACATCGGCGGGTCGTCGCTGTTGACGGTGACCAGCAGCCCGGCGTCGACCATCTGCTTGATCGGGTGGTCCTCGATCCGCTCCACCGCCCGGGTGGCGATGTTCGAGGTCGGGCAGACCTCCAGCGCGATCCGGTGCTCGCCGAGGTGGTCCAGCAGCGCCGGGTCCTTCACCGCCTGCGTGCCATGGCCGATGCGCTCGGCGCCGAGCACCCGCAGGGCGTCCCAGACGGTCTCCGGGCCGGTGGTCTCGCCGGCGTGCGGGACGCTGCGCAGGCCGATCGCGCGCGCCCGGTCGAAGTAGGGCTTGAACTGCGGACGCGGCACCCCGATCTCCGGGCCGCCGAGGCCGAAGCTGACCAGGCCCTCGGGGGCCAGGTCGACGGCCAGGCGGGCGGTCTCCTCGGCGGCGGCAAGGCCGGCCTCACCGGGGATGTCGAAGCACCAGCGGAGGACGACGCCGAGCTCCTTCTCGGCGCGCACCCGGGCGTCCTCGATCGCCTCCATGAAGGCGACGTCGGGGATGCCGCGGCTCACCGAGGAGTACGGGGTGACGGTCAGCTCGGCGTAGCGGATGTTCTGCCGGGCCATGTCCTCGGCGACGCCGTAGGTGAGCGCCCGGACGTCCTCGGCGTCGCGGATCAGGTCGACCACGCTGAGGTAGACCTCGATGAAGTGCGCGAAGTCGGTGAAGGTGAAGTACTCGGCGAGGGCCGCCGGGTCGACCGGCACCTTCGACTGGCCGCGGTGGCGGGCCGCCAGTTCGGCGACCACGCGCGGCGAGGCCGATCCGACGTGGTGGACGTGCAGCTCCGCCTTGGGCATTCCGGCGATGAACGCCTCGATGCCCCGGTCGGCACTCAGGTTGCTGGCGGTTCCGATCCGACTTCCGTCCGGCTGGACCACGGTGGTGCCCTTCTTCTCTGGAGTTCCGCGTGGGAACGCGCGACGTCCTCGTGGCGCCGGGTGGGCGCCGACGACATCTACGCGCGTATCGAGCAGTGGTCGCAAGGATAAGCAGCGCTCACCCGCCCAGCGCCACCGCCACGGTGTGGATGAGCAGACCGGCCAGGGCGCCGACCACGGTCCCGTTGATCCGGATGAACTGCAGGTCGCGGCCGACGTTGGCCTCGATCTTGCGCGAGGCGTCGTCCGCATCCCAGCCTGCCACCGTCTCGGAGATCAGCGAAGTGATCTCCGCCCGGTAGGTGTCGACGAGGTACTGGGCGGCGTCCTGGAGCCAGCCGTCCACCTTGGCCTGGAGCTTGCGGTCCGTCGCCAGGCGCGCACCGAAGTCACGCACGCCGGTGCGGATGCGCCGGCGCAGTTCGCTCTCCTCGTCCTCGGCGGCGTTCAGCACCAGCGTGCGGATCGCGGCCCAGGTGGAGGCGATGAGGTCCTGCACCTCGGGGCGGGCCAGCAGCTCGACCTTGGCCCGCTCGACCCGGGCGATGGTCTCCGGGTCGGTCTGCAGCTCGGTGGCGAAGTCGGCGAGGAACTTGTCGATCGCACCGCGGGCCGGGTGGTCGGGGTCGTCGCGGATGTCGGTGACGAACCGCATCAGCTCCTTGTAGACCCGCTCGCCCACCTGGTGGTCGATGAACTTCGGGGTCCAGCCCGGGGTCTTCTGGCTGACCCGCTGGACCACCTCCTCGTGGTTCGCGGTCAGCCACCCGTGCGCCCGGACCGCGACCAGGTCGACCACGCCGTGGTGCCCGCCGTCGGCGACCACCTTGGCCAGCATGCGGCCGGCCGGCTCGGCGACCGAGGTGGCGGCGGCCCGCCGGGTGACCGCCTCGCCGACCACCGCCTGCACATCGTCGTCCCGCAGCACCGCGAGCACGCCGCGCAGGGCCGCCGAGGCCTCCTTGGTGACCCGCTCGGCACTGCCGGGGGCCGCCAGCCACTCGCCGAGCCGGCGGCCGATCCCGAGCGCGGCCAGCCTGCTGCGGACCACCTGGCCGGAGAGGAAGTTGTCGCCGACGAACTCGCCGAGCGAGCGGCCGAAGGCGTCCTTCTTGGTCGGGATGATCGCGGTGTGCGGGATCGGCAGGCCGAACGGGCGGCGGAACAGCGCCGTCACGGCGAACCAGTCGGCCAGCGCGCCGACCATGCCCGCCTCGGCCGCGGCGGCCACGTAGCCCGCCCAGGCGCCGGCGCCGGCCGACTTCGCCCAGGTGGCCAGGGCGAAGACCAGGGTCGCGAAGGCCAGCAGGCCGGTCGCGATGGTCTTCATCCGGCGGACGCCGCGTCTCTTCTCCTCGTCGGCAGCGGTGAACCGCACCCCGGGGCCGGTCCCGCTGAAGGCTTCGTCACTCACCCCGCCAGTCTGCCCGGTGACCGGCGCGGGCGGAGGGCGCGCCCCGCCAACTCGCGCCGGGCACGCACCACAAGTGCTCCCGCGAGCGCTCCACCGGGCGGGACGCGGGCCCGAAGCGCGGGCCGCCGGGGCGCGGGGCCGACGACCCGCCGCCGGGGCGCAGGCCCGGGACGCAGGCCCGGGACGCCGACGGCGGGCCGCCGGCGCCCCGGCGGCGTCAGCCGATCGCGACCTCCGCATACATCCTGGCGATCACGTCCTCGATCGCCGGCTCGCGGACCGAGAGATCGACCAGCGGATAGCGGTCCGCGACCGCGGCGACGATCGGGGCGGCGCTCTGCTGGGCCGGGAAGGCCAGCCACTGCCGTGCGCCCTCGACCTTCACCACCCGGGCCCCGGCCACCTCGATCGGCGGCCCGGCCTCGGCGAGGTCGACGACCAGGGTCCGCTCGCTGTCGGCCGTGGCGTGCAGGCCCTCCAGGCCGCCGTCGTAGACGACCCGGCCGTGGTCGATCACCATCACCCGGCCGCAGAGCTGCTCGATGTCGGTGAGGTCGTGGGTGGTGAGCAGGACGGTGGTGCCCTGGTCGCGGTTGACCTCGCGCAGGAACTCGCGCACCCGGCCCTTGCTCACCACGTCGAGCCCGATCGTCGGCTCGTCCAGGTAGAGCACCTGCGGGTCGTGCAGCAGTGCCGCCGCGAGGTCGCCGCGCATCCGCTGGCCGAGCGAGAGCTGGCGGACCGGAGTGTCCAGCAGCCCGCCGAGGTCGAGGAGTTCGACGCAGCGTTCGAGGTTGGCGCGATATCGGTGGTCGGGGATGCGGTAGAGCCGGCGGGCGAGTTCGTAGGAGTCGCGCAGCGGGAGGTCCCACCAGAGCGTGGTGCGCTGCCCGAAGACGACGCCGATCCGGCGGGCCAGCGCGACGCGCTCGCGTGCGGGGTCGATGCCCGCGACGCGCAGCCGGCCGCCGGTGGGCACCAGGATGCCGGTCAGCATCTTGACGGTGGTGGACTTGCCCGCGCCGTTCGGGCCGATGTAGCCGACGCACTCGCCGGCCGCCACCGTGAAGCTCAGGCCGTCCACCGCGCGGACCTCGCGCTTCTCGCGCCGGAACCGGCCGGCCTTGGTGCGGACGGTGAAGGTGCGTCGGACGTCGTCGAGTTCGATCAGGGTCATGGGAGTTCTCCGTTGTTCGGGGGTGGGTCAGCTGCCGGTGCCGCGGTAGGCGCGCAGGCCCGCGCGCCAGGCCAGACCGGCCGCGGCGCAGCAGAGCACGGCGGCGACGGGCGAGGCGTACTGGAAGGCGGCGGGCAGGCCGAGCGGGTCGGGCCGGTCGAGGATGCGCAGCGCGGGGAGCCAGTTGACGAACGCCAGCGGGACGCCGAAGACCACGCCGGCCACCAGCTCCCTGGCGAAGATCGTCGGCGGGTACTGCAGCAGGGTGGCGCCGCCGTAGGTGAGGGAGTTCTGCAGCTCGCCGGCCTCGCCCCACCAGAACTGCACGGTGGCGCCGCCGATGAAGAGCGCCGCGAAGATGGCGCTGCCGCAGACCAGCAGGACGGGCACCAGGAGGGCCTTGTCCCAGGTCCAGTGGACGTCCAGGGCGGTCAGCGACCAGACGAGCACCGCCGCGCCCTGGAGGGGCCGGCCGAGCCGGCGCAGGGTGAAACGCTCGGCGCAGAGCTGGGCCAGGGCCGGGGCGGGCCGGATCAGCATGGTGTCCAGGCTGCCGGTGCGGATCCGCTCACCGAGCGCGTCGGCGGTGCCCACCAGCAGGTTGGCGGTGCCCAGCGCGAAGGACGACGTGCCGTACAGGAAGCCGAGTTCGGGCAGGGTCCAGCCGCCGAGGGCGCTGGTGTGCCGGAACATCAGCAGGACGACGACGAAGTCGAGGAAGGTGACGACCGTGCTGGCCACGGCCATCAGGGCGAAGGAGAGCCGGTAGGCCATGGTGGAGCGCTGCCACATGGCGGCCACCAGCCACCAGGAGCCGACCGCCCAGCGGACCCGGGCGGCCAGCGGCTCGGGCCGGACGGTCGGGACGGTCACGGGCCGCCCGGCGGCCCCGGCGGAAGGTGCACCGGCGGCAGGTGCACCGGCGGCAGACGCGCCCGCGGCAGACGCACCGGCCGCAAGCGCCTCGGAGCGGAAGGCGTCAGCCACCCTGGACCACCACCTTGCGGGTCGCGAGCCGCTGGACGGCACGGCCGGCGCCGAGCAGCAGCGCCGCCCAGAGCAGCTGGAGCCCGAGGATGCCGAGCAGCCCGGCGCCGGTGTGCCGCTCCAGGAAGACGTCCGTCGGGATCTGGATCATCGCGGCCCAGGGCAGCAGCGGGGCGACCTCGCCGAGCCACCCGGGGAAGAGCCCGAGCGGGAGCAGCATCCCGGAGAAGAACATCGTCACCACGACCATGACCGAGCGGATCCCCTCGGCGTCCTGCATCCAGAAGCCGGTGAGCGAGACCAGGAAGCGCAGCCCGAAGCTGACCACCACGGCGAGCAGGACGGAGAGCAGGAAGGCGGCCCAGACCGCGGGCTCGTGCGGCAGCCGGGTGTCGAAGGAGAGCGCGCCCGCCGCGGTCGGCAGGATGCCGCGGGCGAGCAGCTGGAAGCCGGCCCGCCCGAGGTCGGTGGCCAGCCACCAGCCCTGGAAGTCGACCGGGCGGTAGAGGTCGATGGCGATGTCGCCGCTGCGGAAGCGGTCCTTGATGTCGTCCTGGAAGCCGCCGCCCAGGACGGCGACGGTGGCCAGCAGGGCCTGGCTGATCCAGATGTAGGTGACGGCCTGGGCGGTGTCGTAGCCGCCGAGACCGGGCCTGGCCTGCCAGAGGGCGAGGAAGGTGTAGGCGAGGATGAAGCCGAAGACGGTGTTGGTGACGGTGCCGGCCAGGGTGGCGGCGCGGTAGCCGGCGAAGCGGCGGAAGCCGGCGCGGGCGACGGCGAGGTAGAGGCGGGCGGAGGGGCCGAGGCGGACGGCGCCGCCGGTATCGGGAGGGGGCCTGAGCTGCGTCGCAGCCGGCACGGCGTTCAGCATATTGTCTCCTTGTCGACAAAGACGGGCATGGAGCTGTGCCTGGGAACACCAGCGCACGCCGGAGTAGCCCCGACCGCCGCGACCCGGGGGGTACCGGGCCCGACGGGCAGAGCTGCCCGAACTGAGTGCGCTATGTGGTTTGCACCTTTCACCGTACCGCCGACGATCACCACGCGCATCCGGTTTACGCAACACCTGATCGCGGATCAAATAGCACATAATCGCGGCATGACTCTGAGGGCAGACCACCGCACCCGGCGCCAGGCCAAACGGGCCGCCCGCCGCGAAGCGCGCCGCGCCAAGCCGCTCTGGCGCCGGCTCCTGCCCACCTGGCGGGTCACCCTCGGCGCGCTCACCGCCGTACTGCTCCTCGCCGTCGGCTCCTTCGCGGTGCTCTACCTCATCGTCCCGGTGCCCGACGCCAACGCCCACGCCGTCGCCCAGAACAACATCTACCTCTACGCCGACGGCACCACCGAGATCGCCCGCACCGGCGCGGTCAACCGCACCGACGTGACGATCCAGCAGATCCCGCTGGACACCCAGCACGCCGTCGTCGCCGCCGAGGACCGCAGCTTCTACCAGAACCGCGGGATCGACCTGTCCGGCATGATCCGGGCCGGCTGGAACACCCTCATCGGCAAGGGCATGCAGGGCGGCTCCACGATCACCCAGCAGTACGTCAAGAACTACTACCTGACCCAGGACCAGACCATCGAGCGCAAGGGCCGCGAGCTCTTCATCGCCCTCAAGGTCGACCAGCAGCGCGGCAAGGACGAGATCCTCTCCGGCTACCTCAACAGCAGCTACTTCGGCCGCGGCGCCTACGGCATCCAGAGCGCCGCCCACGCCTACTACGGCGTCGACGTCTCCGCCCTCACCCTCCCCCAGGGCGCCTACCTCGCCGCCCTGCTCCAGGGCCCCAGCATCTACGACGTCAAGACCGCCACCCCCGCCAACCGCGAGAAGGCCCTCGCCCGCTGGAACTACACCCTCGACGGCATGGTCCAGCTCGGCTTCCTCAGCGCCACCGACCGCGCCGCCACCACCTTCCCCGAGCCGATCGACCCCCAGCCCGCGACGGGCCTCAGCGGCCAGGCCGGCTACCTGGTCGGCGTCGCCGACGACTACCTCGTCTCCTCCGGCATCATCGACACCCCCACCCTCAAGGCCGGCGGCTGGCGGATCACCACCACCTTCGACAAGGACAAGCAGGAGGCCTTCGCCAAGGCCGTCCAGCAGGAGCTCACCGACGAGCTGGACCCCAAGGCCCGGCCCACCACCGACACCGACGTCCGCGTCGCCGGCGCCTCCGTCGAGCCCGCCACCGGCCGCGTCGTCGCCGTCTACGGCGGCCCCGACTACGCCAAGCAGCCGTACAACGACGCGCTCCGCCAGGACAACCAGATCGGCTCCACCTTCAAGCCCTTCGACCTCGCCGCCGGCATCGACTCCGGCCGCAGCAGCGGCGACGGCCGCCCGATCACCACCGAGACCCGCTACGACGGCACCAGCGAGCGCCCCGTCACCGGCGGCCCCACCCCGTACGCGCCGCCCAACGAGGACGACACCGACTACGGCAACATCACCCTGCGCTACGCCATGGTCAAGTCGGTCAACTCGGTCTACGCCCAGGAGGGCGTCGACGCCGGGCTCGCGCACGTCCGCGAGACCGCCGTCCGCCTCGGCATCCCCGACAACGTCCGCGGCATGGACCCGGCCAACACCTCGATGACCCTGGGCACCGCGACGCCCAGCGCCCTCAACCTGGCCGGCGCCTACGCCGGATTCGCCAACCACGGCCAGGCGTTCACCCCGTGGTCGGTCGTCAAGCTCGAACGCGTCCACCCCGGCGGCGCCATCGACGTCCCCAAGATGCCCGACCACGTCGCCACCACCGCGCTCGACCGCGGCACCGCCGACGCCGTCACCGACGTACTGCGCGACGTCGTCACCCCGCGCGGCACCGGCGCCGCCGCCCTCGAACTCGGCCGCCCCGCCGCCGGCAAGACCGGCACCACCGACTCCAACCTCTCGGCCTGGTTCGCCGGCTTCACCCCCGAACTCGCCACCACCGTCGGCCTCTTCCGGGAGCACCCGAAGACCCACGCCAAGGAACCGCTCTCCGGCACCGCCGGCTTCACCCGGATCAACGGCGGCACCTTCCCCACCCAGATCTGGACCGCCTACATGAGCGAGGCGCTCGACGGCACCGACGTCCAGGACTTCGACCTCGAACCCAGCCGCGGCAACAACCGGGCGGAGACCCCGACCGCCACCACCGCGCCCTCGCCGACCGCCACCCCGACCACCACGGCCACCGCCACGGCGACCGCCACCGCGCCCGCCCCCAGCGCCCCCGCGCCGACCCAGCCGGCCCCCACCGCCCCGCGCCCGGAGCCCAGCAGCCGGCCCGCCGAACCCCAGCAGCCCACCACCGTCCCGACGCCGCCGAGCTACACGCCCGCCCCGGAGCAACCCTCCGCCCCGCCCCAGCCGCCCACCCCCACCGGCCGGCCCACGCCCACCCGGCCCACAGCGCCGCCGACCGCGACCACGCCGCCCCAGCCCACCGGAGCCGCCACCCCGCCCCCGGCCCGGTAGCCGCGCCGGCGGCGGGGTGCCGGGAGCCGGCCTGCCGCCGCGCCTACGCCGACAGCTCCCGCTCCAGCGGCGTCCGGAACCGCGGCGTCACCCGCACCTCCCCCAGCCAGCCCGCCAGCCGCGCCGCCTCCGCCGCAACCGCCGCCCCGGCCTGCGCCCCGACGTCCGAGAAGAACCGCCACACCACCTCGCCGTCGGGGCGCTGCGCCCAGCCGCCCACCACCCGGCCGCACCACCACACCGTCGGCCCCGCGTTCCCGGCCCGGTCGAACAGCGCCGGGACGTCCTCCGGCCGCAGGTACCAGTCCCGGCCGCGCCAGCCCATCACCGTCGGGTCCAGCCCCGGCAGCAGCGCCGCCCACGGCTCGGGCTCCGGCACCGGCCCGGTGTCCGACGGCAGCACCAGCCCCGCCCCGCCGCCCGCCAGCGCGACGTCCACCGCACCCACGTCACCCAGCGCCCTGCGGGTGTCCCCCAGCGTCCAGCCCGTCCACCACTTCACGTCCTCGACCGTGGCCGGCCCGTACGCCGCCAGCCAGCGCCGCACCACCTCGGCCTTCGCCTCCCCCACCGGTACGTCCGGCCACTGCGCCACCGGCGCCCAGGGGTAGCTGCTGCTCAGCCAGGACCCGCGCGGACGGCACCGCCGCACGTGCCCGTCCGAGGCCAGCAGCCGCAGCAGCCGGCTGCCCACGCTCTGCTTCGCCTCGTACGGCTTGCCGGCCGACATCAGCATGGTCTCGCGCATGGCCGGGACGTCCGCGCCGAGCTCGCTCGTGGTCGCCTCGCCGCGCCGCTCCAGCGCGGCCAGCACCGCCCGCTCCGTCTCGGCCAGCCGGGCCTCGTCCCAGCCCTCGGCGAACTCCCGCAGGTGCTTCAGCAGCGTCGCCCGCTCCTTGACGGCGATCGCCCGCGCCGTCGACGCGCTCACGAAGGGCGCGAAGTCCTCCGTCACCGCGAAGAGCGTCCGCCGCATCGACAGCAGCTTCACCAGCGTGACGTCCTCGTAGAGCGCCCGCTCGACCTCCCCCGCCGACGGCTCCGCCAGCCGCGCGCAGGCCGACAGGTACACCGTCGCCGCGTCGGTGGCGTGCAGACCCACCACCGCGTCCGCCACCTGCTCGACCCGGGCCGCCCGGCCGGCCGCCGCCAACAGGTGCCGCCGCCCCAGCCGGGCGCGGCGCTGTTCGTCACTGATCGGAATCGGACCGCTGCTCATGGCGGGACCCTAGCGCCCGCCACCGACACAGCCGCCGACGACGCCGACGCCACCCGCCGGGAGCGGCGTCGGCGTCGGCGGGCGCTCAGTCGACCGGCACGAACCGGTCGTCGACCGTCCAACCCGGCCCCAGCTCACGGCGCAGCGCGACCAGGGCGGCCCTGGCCTGTGCGTTGAACCGGTCCTGCTCCTCCCGCGGCCAGGGAGACGGGTCCGGCGGGTACTCCACGTCGAGCGACGACTGGTAGCGGTCGGCCAGCTCGGAGAGCTCCGCCCGCAGCGCAGGACTGATCGGCAGCCGGGCGAGCTCGGTCGGGTGACCGTACGGGCTGTCCGGGTCGTGCGGCCACAGCGGCGTATCGACGCCGTATTCGAAGAAGTACCGCAGGTGATCCACGTCGGTCCCCTCCCCCGGGTCGACCCGTTCAGTGGTCGTGCAGTGGTCGTGCAGCGGGCGTGCCGGCCTCGGGCCCGGCGGCCGCCGGGCCCGAGGCCCCCGCTGCCCCGGATCAGAGGTAGAGGCCGGTCGAACCCTCGGCGTCGCCGAAGCGCATCGCGGCCACGGCGTGCAGGTCGCGCTCACGCAGCAACACGTAGGTGGCGCCGCGGACCTCGACCTCCAGCTTGTCCTCCGGGTCGTACAGCACGCGGTCGCCCGGCTCCACCGAGCGCACGCTCTGGCCGACCGCGACCGCCTCCGCCCAGGCACAGCGCTTGGACAGCTCGGCGGTCGCCGGAATGAGGATGCCGCCGGTGGAACGGCGCTCGCCCTCGCCGCCCTCGGTCTTCACCAGGACGCGGTCGTGCAGCATCTTGATCGGAAGCTTCTCGCCCAGCCGGTCGTGACGCGGCGAGTCGGACACGTGCGGGGCGGTCTGCGGGGTCGGTTCGTCGTTCGTACTCACGCCCCCGAAGGTACCGCTCCCGGGCGGGCGGTGTGACGCTGGCCCGGCATGCGGAAAGGCCGGGCGCCACCGGCACCCGGCCCGGACGACCTCCCCGCTCAGCCCTTGCGGCGCTTGCGGGACGAGGCCACCAGCAGCACCAGACCGACGCCGACCAGCGCGGCCGGGACGATCCGCTCCTTGCGCGGCTGCCCCTTGTCGTCGACGAACTGCGCCTTGGCCTTCTCCACCAGCCCGCTGGCCGCCACGTAGGCCCGGCCGGCCTTCTCCTCCACCGTGGCCACGGCCTTGGCTTTCACCTGGGCGGAGATGGTGCTCGGGTGCACGCGCATGGCCAGCTCGTCCAGGGTCGACGCCAGCTGGGTGCGGGTGCGGGCGATGTCCGCCTCGATCTGGGCGGTCGTCCGCGCCGACATGTCCTTCGTGCTCGCCTCGCCCACTCGGGCCACCCCAATTCACTGATGTTGTCCTGTGCGACTGACCCAGTCTGTCAGCTGCTCTGCACGGCCGCGCGGCCCCACCCACCATCGGGGGTAAGTTTGCGGTGGTACGACCACCCGTCCACGCACCAGGAGAGTCCCCCGTGTCTGAGCGACTCCAGCCCGGCGACACCGCGCCCGCCTTCAGCCTGTCCGACGCCGACGGCAACCAGGTGTCCCTCGCCGACCACCTCGGCCGCAAGGTGATCGTCTACTTCTACCCGGCCGCGCTCACCCCCGGCTGCACCAAGCAGGCCTGCGACTTCACCGACAACCTGGAGGTGTTCGCCGGCGCCGGCTACGACGTCATCGGCATCTCGCCGGACAAGCCGGAGAAGCTCGGCAAGTTCCGCGAGGCCGAGGACCTCAAGGTCACCCTGCTCTCCGACCCGGACCACGCCGTCCTGGAGGCCTACGGCGCGTACGGCGAGAAGCAGAACTACGGCCGGACGTACGTCGGCGTGATCCGCTCCACCGTCGTCGTCGACGAGCAGGGCAAGGTCGAGCGCGCCCTCTACAACGTCAAGGCCACCGGCCACGTGGCCAAGCTGCTGCGCGACCTCAAGGTCGAGGCGGCCTGACCCGACTCCCCGCCGGGGCACGGCCGGTGTCACTTCGCCACCGCCGTGCCCCGGTGCTGTCCGCGCCGGACACGACGCAGCGGTGGCGGCGCACCCCCCGACCGGGTGCACCGCCACCGCCGTTCCTCACCTCGGCGGACCGCCGTGATCAGCAGGCCCCGAGGTCGCTCCAGACTCCCCAGGCTCCGCTGAGCGAGGGGTCCTCACCCTTGGTCCACCACTTGTTCTGGTAGTAGTGGCCCTTCCACGACACCTTGGTGGTGGTCGCGTAGGTGGTCGCCGCGTCCCAGCTCGGTGCTCCGGCGCAGCCGGCCGGGGTGGTCGGCGGCGTCGTCGGCGGAGTGGTCGGCGGAGTGGTGGGAGGCGTCGTCGGCGGGGTCGTCGGCGGGGTGGTGGGAGGCGTCGTCGGCGGGGTGGTGGGAGGCGTGCTCCCGTCCGCCGCGCCGCGGGTCAGGTCGCCCTTCAGCCCGTACAGCGTGCCGCCGACGTTGACCGTCCAGTTCGACGGCGTCGACACCGGGAGGTAGTAGACGAAGTCCATGTCGATCGACGCGCCCGGCGCCAGCGACTGCCAGCCCGGCAGCTTCACCGACACCCGGTTGTAGGTGCCCTTGAGGCCGCCCACGTTGCCCGGCCCGGGGTTGTCCTGCTTGATGACGGTCAGGCCGAAGCCGGACTGGTCCTTGGCGTTGCCCGGGGCAGAGTTGCTGTAGTCGAACTGGAACTCGGTGCCGCCCGGCAGGGTCAGCGCCGAGTTGTTGACAATGTGGATCTTCGGGTTGATCGGGTAGTTCGAGTCACCCAGCGCGAAGTTGGTGAACGACACGTCGATCGGCAGGGTCTGCTGCGGCAGCGCCGTGGTCGACCGGACCGCACCGTACGGCGTGGCCGCCTTGAACTTGTCGTACATCACCGAGGTCAGCGTCGAGCCCGGCACGTACTGGCCCTTGCCGCCGTTGGCGGCCGCGTCCCACTTGTAGTCGCCCGCAAGCTCCCAGATCATCGCGCCGCCGGCGCCGCGGTCGACGATGTAGTCCGCCTTGGCGGCCACCGACTGCTCGTCCTCGGTGGAGAGGAACACCTTCTTGGTGTCGTTCCACAGCCACGGCGCCACCAGGGCGGAGCTGTAGTTGCGGGTGTAGGTGCCCTGCAGCGCGGTGTCCGTCACGCCGTACTTGGCGAGGTAGTCGGGCACGACGCCCTTCTCCAGGTTCTTCGCGTGCCACATCGGGTTCGACCCGGCCGGGGACTCCTTGCCCGCGTCGTCCTTGTCGTTCCAGATGTTGTCGATGCCGACCGCGCCGTCACCGCAGGTGGTCAGGCCGGAGCCGACCGGGCAGGTGTTGGTGGACGAGGTGCCCCAGAGGCCGTTGGTGCCGCCGGTGACGTTCTTGAACCCGCGCGTGTAGTACGGCAGGCCGACGTTGATCCGGCCGCCCGGCATCGCGCCGCGGAAGTAGTGGTACGACCAGTCCGCGTTCAGGTAGCCGATCCCGCCGTACTGCGCGGTGCCGTAGACGTTTGCCGCCGCCAGCTCGCCGTCCTTGCCGTCGTCGAACAGCGAGGCGTTCGGGCCGACGTACTTGTTCCAGGCGCCGTGCAGGTCGTACGACATGATGTTGACGTAGTCCAGGTACTGCGCGACCTGGAAGGTCTCCATCCCGCGCAGCAGGTAGCCGGACGACGGCGCCGCGACCGAGAGCAGGTAGTGCCTGCCGTCGGCGGCGCCGGCCCGGTCCAGCTTCTCGCGCAGCGTCTTCATCAGGGCCGCGTAGCCCTTGGCCAGCGAGCCGCGCTTGCCGTTGGCGAGCTGCCAGTCCAGCGGGTTGCCCGCGTCCTTCATCGAGGTCGGGTACTCGTAGTCGATGTCGACGCCGTTGAAGCCGTACTTCTTGATGAAGTCGACCGCCGAGGTGGCGAAGGTGTCGATGCCGGCCTGGTTGACGCTGCCGTCCGGGTTGACGGTCATCGAGTAGAAGCCGCCGGAGTTGACGCGCTTGCCGTCGTCGCCGAAGTACCCGCCGGTCTCGGTCCAACCGCCCACCGAGATCATGGTCTTGACGTTCGGGTACTGCTTCTTGAACTTCGTCAGCAGGTTGAAGTGGCCCTTGTAGGGCAGCGACGGGTCCAGCTCGGCACCGGGCACGCCCGGGAACGAGATGCCGGTGGCCTCGTTCTTGTCGTTGTCGGTGCCGACGGAGAGCTTGTTGTCGCCGCCGACGTGCCCGAACGCGTAGTTGAGGTGGGTGACCTTGTCCCAGGGGACGTCGCTCACCAGGTAGGGCGGCGTGCCGTCCTTGCCCGTCCGCCAGCCGGTGAAGTAGCCGATGATGCGGCGCTGGTGGTCGGCGCCCATCTTCTCGCGGCCGCTGGTGTCGTAGACGCTGCAGTACGGGACGTCGACCCCGGGGGTCTGGTACAGCCCGTCGGGGCGGCAGGCCGCGTTGTCGACGGCGGCGGACGCCTGCGAGGGCGCCGCGCCCAGCGTCGCCATCAGCAGGCCGGCCAGGCCGGCGGCCGCCAGCGAGGCCAGGCCGGCACGGGCGGCCGGGCTCGTGGAGCGGCGGTCGGCGGTGGGACGCCGCGTCGCCGTGCTTCGGATCAACACTCGGTCCTCCGGGAGAGAGTGTCGGCGCGTACCTGTGGGGGAGCACGCACGTGGGGGAATGCAGAATTGGCGCTGAAGGTATGTGGTCTGAACCACATAGGTCAATAGGTCTGTACCAATTGGCCGTCAGTTCCCCAAAACCCGTCCCCGGAACGGCCGGTTCCGGAGACGTCCCGGCAAGGCCGTGACCGATCCGCCCGTCGATCGTTCACCGACCCGGGGGACGGGCGCACACCAGCCCGAAGGGGGACGACCATGACGGTCAGGTACACGCGTGAACTGCTGGCGGAACTCGCGGCGTCGGCTGCCACACTCGACGAGATGCTCACCACCCTCGACAGAGAGCCGAACAAGGATCGGCGCAAGTACCTGCGCCGCAAGCTGACCGAGTACGCGATCGACACCTCGCACTTCCGACACGCCGGAAGCGTCTACACCCGCGAGGTCCTCACGGAAGCGGTCTCGGCCTGCCAGAGCGTGGCCGGGGTGGTCCGGCACCTCAACCAGCGCCAGGCAGGTGGCACCCAGGCCCACATCGGCCGCCGGATCAAGGCGCTCGGTATCGACACCTCGCACTTCACCGGGCAGGCCCACAGTCGCGGCAAGCGGGGGCCCACCCGCATTCCGGCCGAACGGCTCCTCACTCGACGCCCGCGGGAGGCCAAACGACTGCCGGGCGCGCGAATCCGCCAGGCGCTGGCGGAACTCGGCCGGCCCGAGTTGTGTGAGGGCTGCGGCACCGGCCCCGAGTGGCAGGGGCGTCCACTGACCCTGGAGGTCGATCACATCAGCGGGGACTGGTCCGACAACCGACCCGGCAACCTCCGGTTGCTCTGCCCGAACTGCCACGCCGTCACCGAGACTTACTGCGGCCGCAACAGGCGCAGGCGCGCCGAGCCGGCCCCGGCGGGCGGCCAGGACGACGACGCCCCTCGAAATGGCGGTGTCCGCGCCCGGGACGAGCCCCTAGACTGAAGGCCATGCGGCCTTGGCGAAATGGCAGCCGCGCGGGTTTTAGGTGCCCGTGGGAGAAATCCCGTGAGGGTTCGAATCCCTCAGGCCGCACGAGCCTTTGAATCGAAGGCCCGCTCGAAGAGGTTCGTCGAGCGGGCCTTCGGCTTTCCGGGGGCCGGTCTCAGCCCAGCAGGTCCTTCACCACCGGGGCCAGGGCGCGGAAGGCCTGGCCGCGGTGGCTGATGGCGTTCTTCTCCGCCGGGGTCAGTTCGGCGCAGGTGCGGGTCTCGCCGAGGGGCTGGAGGATCGGGTCGTAGCCGAAGCCGCCGTCCCCGGACGGTGCGGTGCGGAGGATGCCGAGGAGCCGGCCCTCGACGACGCGCTCGGTGCCGTCGGGCAGGGCGAGGGCGGCCGCGCAGAAGAAGTGGGCGCCGCGGTGGGCGGCGTCGATGTCGGAGAGCTGGGCGAGCAGCAGCTCCAGGTTGGCGCGGTCGTCGCCGTGCTTGCCGGCCCAGCGGGCGGAGAAGATGCCGGGGGCGCCGTTGAGCACGTCCACGCAGAGGCCGGAGTCGTCGGCCACGGCGGGCAGGCCGGTGGCCCGGGCGAGAGCGTGGGCCTTGAGGAGGGCGTTCTCGGCGAAGGTCACGCCGGTCTCGGGGACGTCCGGGACCTCGGGGTAGGCGTCGGCGCCGACCAGTTCGACGTCGAGGCCGGCGTCACCCAGGATGGCCCGGAGCTCGGCGACCTTGTGCTGGTTGCGGGTGGCGAGAATCAGACGGGTGGACATGAACCCACCCTAACCGCCCGGGCCGGGCGGACCGGCGTCAGCCGGTGCAGACCTTGGTCAGGTTGCCGGCGGCGTCGCCCAGCGGCTTGAGGTCCGGGACCTGCTTGTTGTTGACGGCCTGCTGGAGCTTGTCGACCTGGGTGTTGAGGTCGGTGACGGCCTTGGCGACGTCGGTGTTCGAGGAGTTCTTGCCCAGCTGGTCCAGGTCGTTCTTCAGCTTCTGCAGCGACTGCCCGGCGGTGGCCGCGTCGTTGCTCGCGTTGTTGAACGCGGAGACGACGTCGTTGACGTCACCCGTGATGGTGACGGCGGTGTTGCCGCAGTCGATGGCCTTCTGGACGGCGGAGCAGCTGACCACGCTGAGCGGCAGGACGGCGATGAGCGCGGCCACGGCGAGGGCGGCGGGGCGGGTGATGCCGGCGCGGGTGATGCTGTCGGGCATCAAGTCCTCCTCGGAGCGCGGGTTCCGTAGGGGACGGACGCGCGCGAGGGGCTCGCGGTTCCCGCAAACGGTGTGCTGCGGGAACCGTACGGTCTCCGGGCCCGGCGTGTAAACGCCGGGCCGCGAAGAGCCGGTGGTGAAGCGGGGTGCAGCAGGAGGGAGCGGCGTGAAGGGGGGTCAGCCTTCCAGGGCCTTGCGCTGGATCTCGTCCAGCTCGGCGCAGCCGAGGGTGCCGAGGTCGAGGAGCCGGTCGAGCAGGGCGCGGTCGAAGGGGGCGCCCTCGGCGGTGCCCTGGACCTCGACGAAGCGGCCGTCGGAGGTGCAGACGATGTTCATGTCGGTCTCGGCGCGGACGTCCTCCTCGTACTGGAGGTCGAGCATGGGGACGCCGTCGATGATGCCGACGCTGACGGCGCTCACGCCGCCGGTGATCGGCTGGCCCTTGGCGCGCAGGATCTTCTTCTCGCGGGCCCAGGAGACGGCGTCGACGAGGGCGACGTAGGCGCCGGTGATGGCGGCGGTGCGGGTGCCGCCGTCGGCCTGGAGGACGTCGCAGTCGAGCACGATGGTGTTCTCGGCCAGCGCGCGGTGGTCGATGACGGCGCGCAGGGAGCGGCCGATCAGGCGGCTGATCTCGTGGGTGCGGCCGCCGATCCGGCCCTTGACGGCCTCGCGGTCGCCGCGGGTGTTGGTGGCGCGGGGGAGCATGGAGTACTCGGCGGTGACCCAGCCCTCGCCGCTGCCCTTGCGCCAGCGCGGGACGCCCTCGGTGACGCTGGCGGTGCACAGCACCTTGGTGTCGCCGTAGGAGATGAGGACGGAGCCTTCGGCGTGCTTGCTCCAGCCCCGTTCGATGGTGATGGGGCGGAGCTGGTCGGGGGTGCGGCCGTCGATGCGTGACATAGGCACCGAGCGTAGCCGCTCCGTCGGGTGGTCCGGGTTCGCCCCGACCGGTCCGGAATCGTGCCCCGAAGGCCTCGGCCCGCCGGCCCCGGAGGGCGGGCGGGCCGAGGGCGGGCGGGCTCAGCTCACATCATGTCCTCGATGTCGGCGGCGATCGGGTCGGCGTCGGTGCCGATGACGACCTGGATCGCGGTGCCCATCTTGACGACGCCGTGGGCGCCGGCGGCCTTCAGCGCGGCCTCGTCGACGAGGGAGGCGTCCTTGACCTCGGTGCGCAGGCGGGTGATGCAGCCCTCGACCTCTTCGATGTTCTCGATTCCGCCCAGACCGGCGACGATCTTCTCAGCCTTGCTGGCCATCTGTCTCTCCCTCTGTCTCGGCCCGCCGGCTGCTCTGCCGGGTGCCGTCCTGCGCTGTGCTGGGTACCTCCGGCCGGAGGCCGGTGGCGGGTCGGTACCGGTGCTGACGCGGATTCAGCAGCCGTCGCGCCGCACGGCGGCGCGACAAGCATCACCCGATCTGGACCGGTCTGCCACGTTAGTCCACTTTTGGCCCATTTCGGCGCGCACCGTCTGGATCTTCGTCCGAGGATGGCGATCAGCGGGGCTTCGTCCCGGCGCGCGCGACCTGCGTACCGAAAAGTGGTCTACACCAATATATGTGTACTCCGACGGACGCAGGAAGGGCCCCGGTGGTTCCAGCGCCCCGCCCGGCGGCCCCGACCGGGGGATCCGCGGCCGGCAGCTGCTCGGAGGGCGACGGATGAGTTCGGCAGGCGCCGCGGCCCCGCGGACCACGAGGTGGCACACCCTCTACGGCGGGCTCCAGAAGATGGGCCGCTCGCTGCAGCTGCCGGTGGCGGTGCTCCCGGCGGCCGGCATCCTCAACCGGCTCGGCCAGCCCGACGTCTTCGGCCCGGAGGGCCTGGGCTGGGACAACGTGGCCAAGGTCTTCGCGGCGGCCGGCGGGGCCCTGCTGGACTCCTCCTTCGGCCTGCCGATGCTGTTCTGCGTCGGCGTCGCCATCGGCATGGCCAAGAAGGCGGACGGCTCGACGGCGCTTGCGGCGGTGGTCGGTTTCCTCGTCTACTTCGAGGTGCTGCAGGCCTTTCCCGAGAAGTGCAAGCCGCCGACGGTGCTGATCAGCGACCAGTGCATCGACTTCACCTCGGCCAAGGCCGCGGCCGCGGTCTACCAGAACCCCGGCGTGCTGGGCGGCCTCCTGCTGGGCCTGATCTCGGCCTGGCTCTGGATGCGCTTCCACCGCACCAAGCTGGTGGACTGGCTGGGCTTCTTCAACGGCCGCCGCCTGGTGCCGATGATCACCGCCGTGGCGGGCCTGCTGCTGGCCTGCCTCTCGGTCTGGGCCTGGCCGCCGATCGGCCGCGCCCTCACCGACCTCAGCCAGCACCTCTCCGACCTCGGTTCGGTCGGCGCCGGTATCTTCGGCGTCCTCAACCGCGTGCTGCTGCTGGTCGGCATGCACCAGCTGCTGAACTTCTTCCTCTGGTTCCAGTTCGGCGACTACACCAAGCCGGACGGCGCCATCGTCCACGGCGACATCCCGCGCTTCCTGGCGGGCGACCCGACGGCCGGGCAGTTCACCTCCGGCTTCTTCCCCATCATGATGTTCGCCCTGCCCGCCGCCGCGCTGGCGATCGCCCACTCGGCCAAGCCGCACCGCCGCAAGGAGATCTACGGCCTGATGCTCTCGGTCGGCCTGACTTCCTTCGTCACCGGCATCACCGAGCCGATCGAGTACTCCTTCGCCTACATCGCCCCCGCCCTGTACGCGGTGCACGCCCTGCTGACCGGTGCGTCGATGGCGATCACCTGGGGGCTCGGCGTCCACGACGGGTTCAGCTTCTCGGCCGGCCTGATCGACTACGGGCTCAACTGGGGGCTCGCCACCAAGCCCTGGCTGATCCTCCCGATCGGGGCCTGCTTCGCCGCCGTGTACTACGCGCTGTTCCGCTTCATCATCGTGAAATTCGACGTGAAAACCCCCGGACGCGAGGACGACAGCGAGGTCGAGGACGTGACCAAGGCATAAACCGAACGTCACCGCACATTGTCCGCAACAGGCCCCCGGACCGCCGGACCGGGGGCCTTCGGCATTTCCTGAACAGCAATGCAGCCGCATTCCCGGGACGCCGGAATTTCCGCTGCGGGGAATTCGGCGACGGGCCGCCCGCCGCGGCCGGGCAGGCTGCGGCACCGCCCGTACGGGGCTGCGACGGCGCCGGGCGGGGCTGGGACCGGACCCGGTCGGCAGCGCCGGCGGTGCGCCGTCCGGGTGGGGGAATGATCGCTGCCGGCGCGCGCCGGACCGTCCGAGAATCGGCGATCGCCGTTCCACAAGGGCGCCGCCACCGGTTTTCCCGGAGCGGACGGGACGGACCCCTCGACTCCGCCGCGATCGGTCCACGGGAAATCCGGACTCCGGGGGCAGCGGGACGGACCTCCGGCCGGTCGCGGCGGGCCGCGGTCGACCCGCCCCGCCGCGACCGCAGGGGAGACGGGTGCGGGCGCCGCTCCCGCCCCGCCCGGTCGTCCACACAGCGCGCCGGACCCTCCGGACGGCCCCCGCCGGGCAGCCGGGCCGTTTTGTTGCGCAAATAGCCAAAATCCCAATCACGGCGGGTAATCATGATCGTCGTTCCGCAGGTAGGTTTCGATTTCATAGCGCTTCCCGCCGACACCGCTTTCGAGGGTTCCCCCCCTTCCCCGCCCGTGCTACAAAACTGGTCTACACCACGTGTGGTGTAGACCAGTTCGCGGTTCGGCCCCCTGTGCACCTACCCCCGACCGACCCGCCCTGCCGTTAGGAACCCACCCCCATGAGTCAGTCTGCGCAGGCACCGGCGCCCGCCGCGGCTCCGGCCCCGGCCCCGGCCAAGAAGTTCGGCTCCGGCCTCCTCCCCGGCCTCCAGAAGGTCGGCCGCAGCCTCCAGCTCCCCATCGCCGTGCTGCCCGCGGCCGGTCTGCTGGCTCGCCTGGGCCAGCCGGACGTCCACGAGAGCTGGCACTTCCCGGCGAAGCTGGTCGAGGTCTTCGGCGCCGCCGGCACCGCGATCACCGGTGCCCTGCCGCTGCTGTTCTGCGTCGGCATCGCCATCGGTTACGCCAAGAAGGCGGACGGCTCCACCGCGCTCGCCGCGCTGGTCGGCTACCTCGTCTTCAAGAACGTGCTGACCGCCTTCCCGGCCGACGGCAGTGTCACCGAGGCCGTGCCCAAGGGCGTCCCGCAGAACCCGGGCGTGCTCGGCGGCATCGTCGTCGGCCTGCTCTCCGCGATCCTCTGGCAGAAGTTCCACCGCACCAAGCTGGTCGACTGGCTGGGCTTCTTCAACGGCCGCCGCCTGGTGCCGATCATCATGGCCTTCGTCGGCACCGGCCTGGGCGTGCTGTTCGGCCTCTGCTGGCAGCCGATCGGTGACGCGATCTCCAACGTCAACGACGGCCTGGTGGGCGCGGGCGCGGCCGGCGCCGGCATCTTCGGCCTGATCAACCGCGCGCTGATCCCGATCGGCATGCACCAGTTCGTCAACACCTACGCGTGGTTCCAGACCGGCGACTACACCGCGGCCGACGGCACCGTCGTCCACGGCGACATCAACCGCTTCCTGGCGGGCGACCCGACCGCCGGCCAGTTCATGTCCGGCTTCTTCCCGATCATGATGTTCGCGCTGCCCGCCGCCGCGCTGGCCATCGCCCACGCCGCCCGTCCGGAGCGCCGCAAGGTCGTCCTGGGCATGATGACCTCGCTCGCCCTCACCAGCATCGTCACCGGTGTCACCGAGCCGATCGAGTTCACCTTCCTCTTCATCGCCCCGGCGCTCTACGCCGTGCACGCCGTCCTGACCGCCGTCTCGATGGCGGTGACCTGGGCCCTCGGCGTCCACGACGGCTTCAGCTTCTCGGCCGGCCTGATCGACTACGCGATCAACTTCCACCTGGCCTCCAAGCCGCTGCTGATCATCCCGATCGGCCTGGTCTTCGGCGCGATCTACTACTTCGTGTTCCGCTTCGCGATCGTCAAGTTCAACCTCAAGACCCCCGGTCGCGAGGACGACGACGAGATCGAGGACGTGACCAAGGCGTAACGCCCGTCACCTCCCCGGCGCCGCTCACGGCCCCGCCCCGCCGCCTGCTCCCCCAGGCGGCGGGGCGGGGCCGTTCGGCGTTCCGGGGCACCGGCCGGGGGCGGGTCCGCGGCGGGTCCGCGGCCGGGCCGCCGCCGGGCCGCCGCCGGGACGAGGGCTGAGACGCCGGCTGAGACGGCGGTTGACGAACCGACGAGATCGCTGGTCAACTGATCCGGTGAACGCCCGGCGCATCCTGGTCTCCCGCAGCCACATCGACTTCGGTCGCGTGTGGTCGGCGGCGTGTTGCGCCTGACCTGACCGTTCCCCCGCCGCCGCCCGGCTGACGTCCCGCCGCGCCCGGCCCGCCTCCCGTCCCGGGTCCGCCCGCACCGCCCGCTCCCCCGGGCCGCCGCCACGTACCCGTCTGCGCTCCGTGCGCCCCTGCGCACCCCCGCACGAGGAAAGTCAAGGCCCCACCATGCCCCGCCAGCTGCACCTGTCCGCTGCCCTCGACAGCCCCGGCCGCTTCGACGCCGGGCGCTTCACCGCCCTCGCCCGCCTCGCCGAGCGGGCCGCCCTCGACTTCGTCACCCTCGACGACTCCTACACCCCCGAACCGCGCCGACTCGACGCCCTCGCGACCTTCGCCCGGATCGCGCCGCTGACGCGCGGGCTCGGCCTCGTCCCGACCGTGACCACCACCCACACCGAGCCGTTCCACACCTCCACCTCGGTCAACACCCTGGACTGGGTGAGCGAGGGCCGGGCCGGCTGGCTGGTCGGGGTCTCCGACACCGAGGCCGAGGCCAGGGCGTTCGGCCGCAAGGACGTCGCACCGGCCGACGTGCTCTGGGCCGAGGCCGCGGAGGCCGCCGAGGTCGCGGTGCGGCTCTGGGACAGCTGGGAGGACGACGCGGAGATCCGCGACGCCGCGACCGGCCGGTTCATCGACCGCGACAAGCTCCACCACATCGACTTCGAGGGCGCCCACTTCTCGGTCCGCGGCCCGTCCATCACCCCGCGGCCACCGCAGGGCCGGCCGGTGGTGGCGGTGGCGGTCGCCGCCGCCGACCTCGCGCCGGACGCCCCGGCCGGCGGCCGGGCCCGGGTCGAGACCGCCGCCCGTTACGCGGACGTCGTCCTGCTGGACGCCCCCGACCGGGCGACCCGGCTGGCCGCCGCCACCGAGCTACGGCTGCGGGCCGGCGAGGGCCCGCGGATCCTCGCCCGGCTGAACGCCGCACTCCCCGACGACGACGCGGTCGCCGCCCTGACCGGCGAGCTCACCGCGGGCGCGGGCGGCGTCGACGGCTTCCACCTGGTGCCCGCCGACCCGGACCGCGACCTCGCCGCCGTCGCCGACCGGGTCGTCCCCGCCCTGCGCGGGCACGGCCTCTTCCGCACCGGCTACACCGGCCGCACCCTGCGCGACCACCTCGGCCTGGACCGCCCGGCCGGCCGCTACGCCCTCGCCGCCACCGTGCCCGCGGCCTCCGCGACCGCCACCCCTGCCACCACCGCCTTCGAGGTGACCCGATGACGGACCGACCGCTCAAGCAGATCCACCTCGCCGCGCACTTCCCCGGCGTCAACAACACCACGGTGTGGACCGATCCGCAGTCGCGGAGCCAGATCGAGTTCTCCTCGTTCCGGCACCTCGCCGAGACCGCCGAGCGCGGGCTGTTCGACTTCCTGTTCCTCGCCGAGGGGCTGCGACTGCGCGAGGTCAAGGGCCGCATCCACGACCTGGACGTCGTCGGGCGGCCCGAGTCGATCACCGTGCTGAACGCGCTCGCCGCCGTCACCGGCCGGCTCGGACTCGCCGCCACGGTCAACGCCACCTTCAACGAGCCGTACGAACTGGCGCGGCGGTTCGCCTCGCTCGACCACCTCTCCGGCGGCCGGGCGGCCTGGAACGTGGTCACCTCCTCGGACGCCTTCACCGGGGAGAACTTCCGCCGCGGCGGCTACCTCGACCGCGCCGACCGGTACACCCGCGCTGCCGAATTCGTCCAGCTGGCGCGGGAGTTCTGGGACGCCGAGGGTGACACCGTCCGGCACCGCGGCCCGCAGTTCGACGTCGAGGGCCGGCTCTCGCTGCCCCGGCCCCCGCAGGGCCACCCGGTGGTGATCCAGGCGGGGGACTCCGACGAGGGGCGGGAGTTCGCCGCCGCCACCGCCGACGTCGTGTTCAGCCGGCACTCCACCCTCGCCGCCGGCCAGGCCTTCCACGCCGACGTGAAGCGACGGCTGGCCGCGTACGGGCGCAAGCCGGACGAGCTGAAGATCATGCCGGGCGTCACCTACGTCCTCGGCGACACCGAGGCCGAGGCGGCCGAGCGCGCCGCCGAGATCCGCCGCGCCCAGGTCGGGCCGCTGACCGCGATCGCCCACCTGGAGCAGATCTGGGGCATCGACCTCTCCGGCCACGACCCGGACGGACCGCTGCCCGCGGCCGACCCGGTGGTGGACAGCACCGTCGTCCAGGGCCGGACCAGGCTCGGCGATCCCCGCGAGATCGCCGCCCGGTGGCGGGCGGTGGCGGCCGAGAAGCGGCTCACCAGCCGCGAGCTGGTGATCGAGGTGACCGGCCGGCAGTCCTTCGTCGGCACGCCGGAGGCGGTCGCCGCCCAGCTCGACGCACACGTGCAGAGCGACGCGGCGGACGGCTTCATCCTGGTCCCGCACCTCACCCCGGGCGGACTGGACGAGTTCGTCGACCGGGTGGTGCCGCTGCTGCAGGAGCGCGGGGTGTTCCGCACCGAGTACACCGGGACGACGCTGCGCGAGCACCTCGGCCTGCCCGTGCCCGGCCTGCCCGTGCCCGCACGGCGCTGAGCCGTACGGCCTGCCCGGCGAGCCCGGGTTCCGGCCGGATCCGAGGCCGCCACCGGTGCCGGTGCGCAGGGTACCGGCGGCCTCAGATCCGGCCGAGGCGGGCGGCGTACACGCCGGCCTGGAAGCGGCTCTCCGCGCCCAGGTCGGCGGTCAGATCGGCCACCAGCCGGCGCACCGTCCGCTCGGAGACCTCCAGCTTCCGGGCGATCGCCGCATCGGTCAGCCCGGCCGCCAGCATCCGCAGCACCTCGTTGTGGCGATCCGTCATCGCCGATGCTCCGGGCAGGAGTTCGGGCGGCGTCCAGGCCGCCGACCAGAAGTACTCGAACAGCTCCGCCACCAGCGCGACAAGGGCCGGCTCGCGCACCACCACGGCCGCCTGCTCCGCCGTCGCGCCCGCGCCCTCCCCCGGGCCGGAGCCCGCACCGGAGCCCGTGCCGGAACCTTCCCCGGAGCCGGAGCCGGAGCCGGGCGAGCCCGAACCCGGCGCGGGCAGGATCGCCAGGCGGGCGTCGACCACGATGAGCCAGAGCGGCAGCGAGTGGGCGGCCCTGATCCGCGCGCCGGCCGCGGTGAGCTCCCGGACGTGCGCGAGGACGGCCGGCCGGCGCAGCACGGCGGCCGGGTAGATGGTCCGTAGGGCGGCACCGTGGGCGAGGGCGAGGCGTTCGCGGGCGAGCTTGCCCGCCAGCGCGGGGCCGGAGAGGTCCTGGCCGGGGCGGAGCGAGAGGGCCTCGGTGCGGGCGCCGCGGGCGGAGTCCTCCAGCAGGGCGGCGATCCGGTCGGCGCCGCGGACCAGTTCGAGGGCGGTGCCGGTGTGGTGGCGGTGCTGGAGCGGCAGGTAGCCGGTGTGCAGGCGGTCCACCGAGTCGCGGGCCCGGCGCAGCGCCTCGACCAGGGCGGTGACCTGGGTGTCGGTGTCGAGCAGCAGTTGGCGGACGGCGGTGTCGACGGAGACCACGGCGTGGCTCCCGGCGTCCGTGGCGGCCCCGGCGCCGCCGCCGGCCCCGGCGTTCTCCGCGCTCCCGGCCGGCGTCGTGCCCGTGGCGGCCCCGGCGGTCGGGGTGGCGGCGGTGGGCTGGAGCAGTCCGAGGCCGAGCAGTTCGGCGGTGGCGGCCGCGAGGCGGTGCTCGTCCCAGCCCGGCCCGGGGGCGGTCGGCGGCCGGCCGGGTTCGGCGAGCAGGCGGGCGTAGAGCCGGGTGGCGTCGCTGTCGTGGTGGCCGGCGGAGCTCTCCATCGGCGGCAGCGTAGTGAGCGGGCGGCCGCGCGGGCGGGGGTTTCCGAGGGGCGAGACGGCGCCGCTTCCGCTCCCGGTCATGGCCGGTTCCGGTCGTGGCGGTACGGCTGACCTGCGGCGGAGCGGTGGCCAGGATGGGCCGCATGGCTCTTTCCGAAGCTTCGACGATCTGGTTGGACGGCGCGCTGGTGCCCTGGCAGGCGGCGCAGACGCACGTCCTGACGCACGGACTGCACTACGGGACCGGGGTGTTGGAGGGCACCCGGGTGTTCGCCACGGCGGACGGCCCGGCGGTGTTCCGGCTGCCCGAGCACCTGCGCCGGCTGGACCGCAGTGCGCGCATGCTGCGAATGGAACTCCCCTACAGTGTTGCCGACTTGACCAAGGCAACGGTCGAGCTGGTGCGCGCCAACGGCCACCGCGACTGCTACCTTCGGCACTTCGCCTTCCTGGGCTACGGCTCGATGGGCCTGGACATGCGCTTCTCGCCGACCACGACGGCGATCGCGAGCTGGCACTGGCAGCCCCAACTCCCTGCCGGCGGGGGCGGGATCAGGGTCAAGACGAGCAGCTGGCGGCGGAACGACGCGAACGCGGTGCCGCCGGCCGCGAAGGCGACCGGCCCGTACCTGAACTCGGTGCTGGCCCGCCGGGAGGCGACCGACGCGGGGTACGACGAGGCGCTGCTGCTGGGCCCGGACGGTTCGGTGAGCGAGTGCACCGGCGAGAACGTGTTCGCGGTGCGCGACGGTGTCCTGCGGACGCCCCCGGCGAGCGCGGGCGCGCTGGAGGGCATCACCCAGGACACGGTGCTGGAGCTGGCCCGCGGCCTGGGGGTGCCGGTGCGGGTGGAGGCCATGCTGCGCTCGGACCTCTACGCGGCGGACGAGGTGTTCGTCTGCGGGACGGCGGCGGGTGTCGTCCCGGTGCGCTCGCTCGACGACCGCGAGCTGCCGGCGGCCCCCGGTCCGCTGACGGCGCGGCTGCAGGGGGCGTACGAGGCGGCGGTGTCGGGCGCCGATCCGCGCTACCGGCACTGGCTGACGCCGGTGGAATGACACCTTCGGCGCCCGGGGAGCCCTGAGGAGGATCGGGGAGCCCCGGCAAAGCGGGGCCGGCCGCCTCAGATCTCGTAGACGGCCCCGGCCCGGGCGACCTCGACCGGGCCCGCGTAGGCGCCCTCGGCGTCCCGGCGGTTGCGCTCGGCGTCCGTCCACGGCGGGATGTGGGTGAGGACGAGCCGGCGGGCGCCCGCGGCGGTGGCGTGCTCGCCGGCCTCGCGGCCGTTGAGGTGGACGGCGCGGTAGGTGTCGCGGCCGTCGATGTAGGCGGCCTCGCAGAGGAAGAGGTCGGTGTCGCGGGCGAGCTCGACGAGATCGGCGCTCTCGCCGGTGTCGCCGGAGTAGACGAGGCTGCGGCCGGCGTGTTCGATCCGGAAGGCGAAGGCGTCGACGGGGTGGTTGACCTGGGCGACGCCGATCCGGAACGGGCCGAGGTCGAAGCTGCCGGGGGTGAGGGTGCGGAAGTCGAAGACCTCCTTCATGCCGGGGTTCTCCGGCATGTCGTAGGCGCGGGCCAGCCGCTCGGCGGTGCCGGCCGGTCCGTAGACGGGCATCGGATCCGGACATCCCTCGGCGCGGTAGTTCCGGGCGACCCAGTAGGCGCACAGGTCGACGCAGTGGTCGGCGTGCAGGTGGCTGAGCAGGACGGCGTCGACCTGGTAGATGTCGGCGTACTTCTGCAGGGCGCCGAGGGCGCCGTTGCCGAGGTCGAGCACGAGGCGGTAGCCGTCGGCCTCCACGAGGTAGCTGGAGCAGGGCGAATCGGCGGACGGGAAGCTCCCCGAGCACCCCACCACGGTCAGTTTCATCCGAGCCCCTCCGCCCCGACACGTCCTGGCTGCCACTGGTCATGGCAGTGCGGGCCGGGTGAACCGGCCGGTAGCACTGCCCTCGCGTGTGTCGAGGGTAAGGGCGGAGGGGCACTTTGCCCCCGTCTCCGTGCCGCGCTGTGGCTGGAATCACCAGAACGCCGGGGGCGGGGGCGGAACGGCTGATCAGCGGTGGCCGGGGCGCCCGCGGGCCCAGGCGCGGATGGTGTCGGCGTGCCAGCGGGGGTGCCCGCTGTCGTCGACGACGTCCGGGTCGGGCAGCAGGCCGTGCCGGCGGTAGTTGCGGACGGTCTCCGGCTGGACGTTGATGTGGCGGGCGATCTCGGCGTACGACCACAGGTCGGTGCTGCGGCTCACGGGGTCACCTCCGCGGTGCGTGGGGGCGTGCACGATCAGCCTTTCCGGCACCCGCGGCGGCGCCACCGCAGAACGGACGCTGTGGTCATACCGTGACGAACCGGGAGCAGGACACGGACAAATCACCGAATGTCACGCCGGCAACGGTGGTGGTGGCGGGTGGGGGCCCGGTACGGTTCGCCGCATGACCAACTACTGGTGGCTCGCGCTCTGGACGGTCGCCGCGGCGGTGGCCGCCCTGGTTGGGGCCCGGGTCCGGGCCCGCCGGCGGGAGAGCCGGGTGCCCGTGCGGCCGGCGCCGCCGCGGCCGCGTCCGGCGAAGGGCCGCCCGGGCCCGGCGCCGCAGGAGATCTGGTGGGCGGAGGTGCCGTTCGAGGACGGCCCCGGGGCGAAGGACCGCCCCTGCCTGGTGCTGCGGGTGAACGGGCGGACCGCGACCGTCGCGAAGATCACCAGCAAGCACCACGCCGAGCGCCCGGGGGTGCTGCCGCTGCCGCCCGGCTCGGTGGGCGACCGCCAGGGCCGGGCCAGCTGGCTGGAGACGGACGAGCTGCGCGAGGTGCCGCTCGGCGCCTTCCGCCGCCGGGCCGGCGAGGTGGACCGGCAGATCTGGACCCGCGCGCAGCGGGCCCTTCAGTCCTGAGACGCCCTGCTCCCGGGGCTCGAGCCGGCGCCCCGGGCGGGGCTCGCGCCCTGGGGCGTCAGGCCCAGAGCTGGCCCTGCAGGGCCTCGACCGCGGCCTCGGTCGACTCGGCGGTGTAGATGCCGGTGGAGAGGTACTTCCAGCCGCCGTCCGCGACGACGAAGACGATGTCCGCGCGCTGCCCGGCCGCGGCGGCCTTGCGGCCGGCGCCGATCGCGGCGTGCAGGATCGCGCCGGTCGAAACGCCCGCGAAGATGCCCTCCTGCTGGAGGAGTTCGCGGGTGCGGCGGACGGCGTCGGCGGAGCCGACCGAGAAGCGGGTGGTGAGCACCTCGGCGTCGTACAGCTCGGGGACGAAGCCCTCGTCGAGGTTGCGCAGGCCGTAGACCAGGTCGTCGTAGCGCGGCTCGGCGGCGACGATCTGCACACCGGGGACCTTCTCGCGCAGGAAGCGGCCGGTGCCCATCAGGGTGCCGGTGGTGCCGAGGCCGGCCACGAAGTGGGTGACGGTCGGCAGGTCGGCGAGGATCTCCGGACCGGTGGTGGCGTAGTGGGCGCCGGCGTTGTCCGGGTTTCCGTACTGGTAGAGCATCACCCAGTCGGGGTGCTCGGCGGCGATCTCCTTGGCCATCCGCACCGCGGTGTTGGAGCCGCCGGCCGCCGGGGAGGGGATGATCTCGGCGCCCCACATCCGCAGCAGTTCGCGGCGCTCCTCGCTGGTGTTCTCCGGCATCACGCAGACCATCCGGTAGCCCTTGAGCTTGGCGGCCATGGCGAGCGAGATGCCGGTGTTGCCGCTGGTGGGCTCCAGGATGGTGCAGCCGGGGGTGAGCACCCCGGCGGCCTCGGCGCGCTCGATCATGTGCAGCGCCGGGCGGTCCTTGATGGACCCGGTGGGGTTGCGGTCCTCCAGCTTGGCCCAGAGGGTGACCAGGCCCTCGGTGTTGCCGGGGACGGCGGCGGAGATGCGTGGCAGGCGGACCAGCGGGGTGTTGCCGACGGCTTCGAGCGGGCTGTCGTAACGCAAGGGGGGCCTCCGGCAACGGCGGTGAGGGTTGGGGGCGGCTGCGCTCCCGCCCGCGCGGCCGGCGGGCGGGAGCGCGGGAGGTCAGCGGGCGCCGCCGGCCACGGCGGGCAGGATGGTGACGCTGTCGCCGTCGGCGACGGCGGTGGAGATGCCCTCCAGGAAGCGGACGTCCTCGTCGTTCAGGTAGACGTTGACGAAGCGGCGCAGCTCGCCGCCCTCCAGCAGACGGGCGGCGATGCCCGGGTGGCGGGCGTCGAGGTCCTGGAAGAGTTCCCCGAGGTTGCTGCCGGTGCCCTCGACGGCCTTGGCGCCGTCGGTGTAGGTGCGGAGGATGGTCGGGATGCGGACCTCGATGGCCATGGGTGCGCTCCTGTGCGAGTCGTGAGGTGGGATGGGCCGCAGCGGTCGCGGCAGGGCGGGGTGGGCCCGCGGCGCAAGGCCTGCGGCGGGCCTGGGCGGGCTGCTCAGCGAGCGCGCGCCGGCGTGCGGGGACAGATCGCACCGGCGTGCCGGCACAGGTCGATGTGCAGGCGCGCCACGAGGCGGGTGCCCGGGGCCTGGATGCTCACATCGACGGAACGCATGGGCTCATCGTATAGATTCCCGGCCCTGCGGGGACATGCCCGTCTCGGGATCCGGATGTTTCCGTTTCCCGTGGTGAGACGGAACGGCCCGCCGACCGCTCGGGGAGGTCGGCGGGCCGCGTCCAGGTGGGTGCTGGCCAGGCCCGCTCAGGCCTCGACGACCTGGACGTCTTCCTCTGTGATCTCGCCGTCCACGATGCGGAACGAGCGGAACTGGTACGGGTCGTCGGGGCCGTTGCCCTCGGCGGTGGAGACCAGGACGTAGTGGGCGAACGGCTCGGAGGCGTAGCTCACGTCGGTGCGCGAGGGGTAGGCCTCGGTCGCGGTGTGCGAGTGGTAGACGATCACGGGCTCCTCGTCCCGCTCGTCCATCTCGCGGTAGAGCTTGAGCAGGTCGCCCGAGTCGAACTCGTAGAAGGTGGGCGAGCGGGCGGCGTTGAGCATCGGGACGAACCGCTCGGGCCGACCGGTGCCGGCCGGCCCGGCGACCACACCGCAGGCCTCGTCCGGGTGGTCGGCGCGGGCGTGGGCGACGATCGCGTCGCGCAGTTCTCTGGTGATGGTCAGCATGCGGTCAGGATAGCCACGCCGCGGCGGCCGGCCGCCGGGCGTCCACGGCGTGGTCCACCTGTCGGTCAGCTGCCGCTCGCGGCCTGCAGCTGGTCGTCGGCGACGGCGTCGACCGCGTCGACGGCCTCCGGGCGGCGGCGCTTGAGCACCTGGTAGCCGATCACCAGGACCACGGCCCAGCAGGGGAAGACGTAGAGCGAGATCCGGTTGTCCTCGTCCAGCGCGATCAGCACGACCACCATGGCGAGGAAGGCGAGCGCGGCCCAGCTGCTCCAGACGCCGCCGGGCGCCTTGAAGGTGGGCGCCGGCAGCCGGCCGCTCGTCCAGGCCCGGCGGTAGCGGATCTGGCTGATCAGGATCATCGCCCAGGTCCAGAGCCCGCAGACGGTGGCGACCGAGGTGATGTACTCGAACGCCCGCGCCGGGACGAAGGCGTTGAGCAGCACGCCGAGGCCCATCAGCGCGCAGGAGAGGGTGATCGCGGCGGCGGGCGTGCGGCGGGAGTTGAGGGTGGTCAGCCCCTTGGGGGCCTGGCCGCGCAGCGCGAGGTCGCGCAGCATCCGGCCGGTGGAGTACATGCCGGAGTTGCAGGAGGAGAGCGCGGCGGTGAGCACCACGAAGTTGATGATGCCGGCCGCGGCGGGGATGCCGATCTTGCCGAAGGCGGCGACGAACGGGCTGACGCCGGGCTGGAACTCGGTCCACGGGACCAGCGCGAGGATGACCACCAGGGCGCCGATGTAGAACAGCGCGATGCGCCACGGCAGGGTGTTGATGGCGCGCGGCAGGGTCTTCTGCGGGTCCTCGCTCTCGCCGGCGGTGACGCCGACGAGTTCGACGCCCAGGTAGGCGAACATGACGATCTGCAGGGTCATCACGGTGGCGCCGATGCCCTTGGGGAAGAAGCCGCCGTCCGCCCAGAGGTGGGAGAGCGACGCGGTGTCACCGGCGTCGCTGAAGCCGAGGGTGAGCACGCCGATGCCGATCAGGATCATGCCGATGATGGCGGTGACCTTGACCATGGAGAACCAGAACTCGATCTCGCCGAACAGCTTCACCGAGATCAGGTTGGCCGCGTAGAGGACCACCAGGAAGGTGAGCGCGCTGACCCACTGCGGGATGCCCGGCGCCCAGAACTTCACGTAGACGGCGGCCGCGGTGGTCTCCGCCATGCCGGTGACGACCCAGAACAGCCAGTACGTCCAGCCGGTCACGTAGCCGGCGAACGGGCCGAGGAACTCCCGCGCGTACTCGGCGAAGCTGCCGGAGACCGGGCGGTAGGTGAGCAGTTCGCCGAGCGCCCGCATGATCGCGAAGATCACCACGCCGGCCACTGCGTACGACAGGATCAGGCTCGGTCCGGACTTGGAGATCGCGGTGCCGGCGCCGAGGAAGAGGCCGGTTCCGATGGCGCCGCCGATGGCGATCATCTGGATCTGGCGGCTGCCCAGCCCACGCTGGTAGCCCTCCTCGTCCTGCGCGGCGGGCCCGGTATGGACCTCTTGGTCGTACAGCTGCTCGGCCATGGTGCACCGTCCTGGTGGTTCTCGTGGGGTGGAGCAGTCGTACCACGCAGGGTCCGGATACCGGTGACCATCTGAGCGACATTTGAGCATGGAGTCGCATGGTTTCGCCCGATTCTGACGGATATGACCAGACCCCCCGTCCAGCATGCGGACAGGGGGTCGGGGCGCCCGGAGAACCGGGCAGGATCGGGCCGGCGGGTCAGTCCGCGATCGCCTCCAGCAGCGATTCCTGGAGCGCGCCGAGCCACAGGTAGGCCATCACCAGCGGCTTGCGCTCGTCGGTGTCCGGCAGGTTGTAGAGGCCCTGTTCGTCCTCCTCGGTGACGTCCAGCAGCACGCCCAGGGTCAGCCGCAGGTCGTTCAGCGCGCCGAGCCAGCGCAGGCAGTCGGCCGCGGGCAGCTTGAGCACCCCGCCCTCGCCGCCGAGCCCGTCCAGCGCCCGGACCACCTGGAGCGCGTCCTCGCGCTTGCGGGCGCGCAGGTCGAGCTCGGTGTAGCGGCGGAACTCGCTGGAGGCCGCCTCGCTCTCGGCGTCCGGCCGCTCCCCCGGCTCCCCGTACGCGTCGGGGAAGAGCCGGGCCATCGCCGGGTCGGCGGGCGCCTCGGTCGGGCCCTCGGCGAAGAGCGCGGCGAGCGGGTCACCGCCCTCGCCGCCCGGGCCCGGGCCGATCCGCTCCAGCAGCTGCACTTCCAGGGAGCGGAGGATCGAGGCCTCCCACTCGTCCAGCGCGATCACCGCACTGCCGCCGCCGGCACTCTCGAACAACCCAGCCATCTGTATCGGTCAGCCCGTCTTCGTCGTCTCGGTCGTCTTCGGTGGTGGTGCGCAGGGTGCGGGGCCCGGGGCGCCGCCCGGCCGTGCCGGCCGCGCCGCTCGCACCGGTGCGCCCGGCGCGTCAGTCGTGCTGCAGCGTGGCCCAGAGCCCGTAGCCGTGCATCGCCTGCACGTCGCGCTCCATCTCCTCGCGCGAACCGCTGGAGACCACCGCCCGGCCCTTGTTGTGCACCTCCATCATCAGCTTCCGGGCCTTGTCCTTCGGATAGCCGAAGTAGGCCTGGAAGACGTACTGGACGTAGCTCATCAGGTTGACCGGGTCGTTGTGCACGATGGTCACCCAGGGCGTGTCCGGCTCCGTCACCGGCAGGCCTTCGACCTCCGGGCGCTCGATCTCCACGGGCGCGACACTCACCGCCGGGTTCCTCTCAGCCGCTCTTCTCGCACATACCCCTTCAGCCCCCATGCTGCCATCCGGGGGACCTCCGGGCGATTCCACCCCCCGGGGCTCGCGACGGCCCGGAAAGAGAAATCGTCACTCTGACGCTAAGTGGTAGTAGCATCATCTCCATGGACGCCACTTCAGTGCCCGCGGCCGGTTCGACCGCGCTGCTCACCGACCGCTACGAGCTCACCATGCTGCAGGCCGCCCTGCGCAGCGGAGCGGCGCACCGCCGTTCCGTCTTCGAGGTGTTCACCCGCCGCCTCCCGAGCGGCCGCCGGTACGGCGTGATGGCCGGAACCGGCCGGGTGCTGGACGCCGTCGAGAACTTCCGCTTCACCGCGGCACAGCTCGACTGGCTGGCCGGCCAGGGCGTGGTCGACGACGACACGCTGCGCTACCTGGCCGACTACCGGTTCACCGGGGACGTCCACGGCTACCCCGAGGGCGAGGTCTACTTCCCCGGCTCGCCGCTGCTCACGGTCTCGGGCACCTTCGCCGAGGCGGTGATCCTGGAGACGGTGATCCTGTCGATCCTCAACTTCGACTCGGCGATCGCGGCCGCCGCCTCCCGGATGACGTCCGCCGCCGGCGAGCGCCCGGTGATCGAGATGGGGGCCCGGCGCGCCCACGAGCAGGCCGCGGTCTCGGCCGCCCGCGCCGCGTACGTGGCGGGCTTCTCCGCCACCTCGGACCTGCAGGCCGGATTCACCCACGGCATCCCGACCACCGGCACCGCGGCGCACGCGTTCACGCTGGTGCACGACAGCGAGCGGGACGCGTTCCGGGCGCAGATCGCCTCGATGGGCAAGGGCACCACGCTGTTGGTCGACACCTACGACCTGCGCGAGGCGGTGCGCACCGCCGTCGAGGTGGCCGGCCCCAAGCTGGGCGCGGTCCGGATCGACTCGGGTGACCTCACCCTGCTCGCCCACCGGGTCCGCCGCCAGCTGGACGAGCTCGGCGCCCACCAGACGAAGATCATCGTCACCTCGGACCTGGACGAGTACGCGATCGCCGCGCTGGCGGCCGCCCCCGTCGACGGCTACGGCGTCGGCACCAGCCTGGTCACCGGCAGCGGGCACCCGACCTGCGCGATGGTCTACAAGCTGGTCGCGCGGGCCGCGACCGCGGACGGTCCGCTGGTCCCCGTCGCCAAGCGGGCGGCGGGCGGCAAGACCAGCATCGGCGGACGCAAGTGGGCGGCCCGCCGCCCCGACGCGGACGGGGTCGCCGAGGCCGAGGTGGTCGGCACCGGGCCGGTCCCGGCCGAGCTGGAGCCGCACGTGGTGCAGGTGCCGCTGGTGCTGGCCGGCGAGGTGGTCGGCCGGGAGCCGCTGAGCGCGGCGCGCGAGCGGCACGTCCGGGCGCGGGCGGGCCTGCCGCTGTCGGCCACCCAGCTCTCCAAGGGTGACCCGGTGCTGCCGACCGAACTGATCCTCTGACAGCCGGCGGCCCCGGCGGCGGTGGGCGGGCGGCGGCGGGCCGCGGGCGGGCGGCGGTGGACGGGCGGAGGTCCGTGCACGGCGGGGCCCTCCCGGGCCTTCCGCCTCCGGGTGCCACTGCCTACAGTCGACCGTAGAGTTCCCACCGGAAGCGCACAGAACAAGCGCAACCGTCCCCCACTACCGAGGATGCGAGCCATGCACCGGGCACTGATCGTCGTCGATGTGCAGAACGACTTCTGCGAGGGCGGCAGCCTGGCCGTCGCGGGCGGGGCCGAGGTCGCCGCCGCGATCACCGACCTGATCGCCGAGTCCAGCCCCGGCTACCACCACGTCCTCGCCACCCGGGACAACCACGTCGACCCGGGCGACCACTTCTCCGACGACCCGGACTACGTCACCAGCTGGCCGGTGCACTGCGTGGCGGGCACCGAAGGGGTGGGCTTCCACCCCAACTTCGCCCCGTCCGTGACCTCCGGCGCGATCGAGGCGGTCTTCGACAAGGGCGCCTACTCGGCGGCGTACAGCGGCTTCGAGGGCGTGGACGAGAACAACCGCGGGCCGATCGAGTGGCTGCGGGAGCGTCAGGTCACCGAGGTGGACGTGGTCGGGCTGGCCACCGACCACTGCGTCAAGGCCACCGCCCTGGACGCGGCCCGGGCGGGCTTCACCACCCGCGTCCTGCTGGACCTCACGGCCGGGGTGGCGCCGGAGACCACGGCGGCCGCGCTGGCGGAGCTGCGGGCGGCGGGAGTCGAGCTGGTCGGCGCGCCGGTGGTGCAGGGCTGACCCTCGGGCCGCCGGGGTGAGGGCCGCCGCCGGGTCGACCGGTCAACTGGTCACCCGGCCGCCGGATTCGGCGGGGCGGGTGGGTCGGGTGGGTTGACCGTGGGGACGGCCGCCTGGCCGCCGGGGCGAACGCCCCGGTCCCCGCGGGTCAGCCCTCGGTGACCAGCAGCTCCACCACGTCGGTGCCGCCCTCCCGGAAGGCCTCCCGCAGTTCGGCGCCGACGGCGTCGGGCTCGGCGGCCAGCCGGGCGCCGGAGAGGTAGACCACCCGGATCCCCAGGTACTCCATCCGGTGCTGGCCGCCGCGCACCCAGGCGGCCTCCCCCTCGCTGACGCACCGCAGGTCCGAGTCCACCTCGACGGCGACGCCCTCCTGCGGCCAGTAGAGGTCCGGCACCGCGATGTAGGTGCCGCCGCGCATCCGCAGCTCGGGCCCGGCCAGCGGGGCGGGCAGCAGCCACTCGTCCACCAGGGCCTCGAGCCGCTCCAGCACCGCCTCCCGCTCCGAGGCCAGCAGCTCGTCCAGCGCGGCCCGCACCCGGGCGTCGCCGACCAGGCCGGACTCGGTCAGCTCGGCGGCCAACTCCCGGACCGTGCAGCGGATCTCGGGACGGCTCACGGCCTCCCGCAGCACCTCGCGGATCGGCAGCGCGACGCCCGCGCCGAACGCGGGGGCGGCACCGTCGCCGGAGCCGCCCGCGACTGCCTCCGTGGCCCCGTCGGCCGTCCACTCGGCCAGCGCGTCGGCCACCGCCCGGGCCACCGGCGCACAGGCCAGGCCGTGCACCGAGCGGGCCACCAACTCCCTTTCGGTGCGCCGGATCCGGACCTCGCCGGCGTCCTTCAGCCGGCGCTGACGGGGCACCAGGACGTCCACCCCGGTGACGGCGGGCAGCCGGGGCACCGCCGCGAAGCCGTACAGCGCGAGGGCCGCGGTGCCGGTGATCACCGCACCCTCCCGGCGACCCTCCTCCCGGCCGTTCTGCGCCGCGTAGAGCAGGGCGGCCCACATCCGCTGCTCCGGCGTGGGCTCGCCGGACTGCAGCAGGTAGACCCGGGGCAGCAGCCGCTGCCAGGGGCCGCCCCGGCGGCAGTGCTCGGTGATGACCCGGGCCGGCACGCCCCGGGCGCGCAGCTGGCTGGCGGTGACGACGTTCTGCTGACGCTTCGCCAGCTCCTCCAGGGACGGGGGCGGCGAGGGAATCCGGTAGCTCATGCGGACACCATCCCCAACAGCTCCAGCCGCTCATCGGCCACCTGACGCACTGTTACCCAACCGTCGCGAAACCGGGACCACTCCGCACTAAAGTCCCCATACCCTCACCCATTCGGAGTATTGGCGCTTATATGGTTGTCATCTTTACTCCTGCCCCACCACCCACTGTTCCCACGACCAGGTCGTCTGACCGTGAGTGACCAAGGGCATACGGAAAACACTCCCCGGGCGTCACTCCCGCTCCCTGGATTGCCTACCCTTAGTTCATGTCACGTGACGAGACCGCCGGCCTCCGCGCGGCCCAGCTCCGCCTCGGCCGCCTGCCCGGATACGTCCGCCGGCCGGACCCGGCCCGCCGCAGCGGCGCAGAGGGCCATACGTACAAGAAGGGCTGGGAGGTCCGCTTCACCGCCCGCAGCGAGGCGGAGATAGCCGAGATCCGCGACCTGGTGGTCGCCGCCGGATTCGCCCCTGCCAGACCCTTCTTCAAAGGCCATCAGCTGATCCAGCCGGTGTACGGGATGGCCGCCGTCCAGGCCTACCTGGCCGCCAGAGAGGCGGCCGAGGAACACGCCGCCCGGGCAGCCGGGCGGGGCCGGCGCAGCACCGGCGAAGCCGCTCGCGAGGGCGGGAGGCACGCCGCTTCGGCGGTGGACGTGGTCGAGGCGGCGGCCACCGCGGCAGCGGCTGCGGCGGCGACGGCGGCAGCCGCCGCCAAGGCCGAACTGGCCCGACGGCGGGCCGTCGAGGCGTTCCCCACCCAGCTCGAACGGTGCGCCGTGGCGGACGACCGGATCTCACCCGCGGAGGCCCGACAGCCGCGCTGATCGACCGTCACTCCGCAGGCCTCGCTGCCGCCCCCGCCGCCGCCCCGTCACCGACCCCGCCGCGATCCTTCCACGGCGGCTCCGGACGGCCGTCCGCCGCTCACGGGGCCGACCGGCGAGCGCCCCACGGACCCCCGGCCACCCCTGCCATCGGCTCGTGCCACGGCCCTGCGCCCGGCCCGCGCCACGCCCCCTCACCGACCGCGCCACCCGCCCGGCGCGCCACCGCTCACGGGAGCGCGCCCCACGCCCGCACGCCCACTTCCGCACCCGCCTCCACCGCCGCGCGCGCGACCGGGAGCGCGGGTGCGGCTTCACGCCGCGGGTGTGGACGCGATCCGGCGGACCGCCTACGGTGGCCCCTCAACGCCCTGCGCCCACTCCTCGCCCGCCCCCGCCGGCCACCCCCCGCCAACCGGCCACGACGCCCACGCACCAAGGCTCCCGGCAGTTCTGCACGTCACCCCGGCCACAGCCGCGCCACCCGCCGCCGGCCTCCCCGCTCCCCTTGCTCCACCCTGCGCGCCCCGCGCCGACCCGTCGGCCCGCCGGCCCCGCACCCGGCCACCACCGGAACCGGCCGTGCAATGGCACCTTCTGGGCATTCAATCCGATTGGTCACCCAGCGCACCGAGCGCCTACCGTAGAGTGAGCACAGATGATCGACCGTCAGATTCCCATCTCACTTGCCGAGAAGCCGAGATGACCAATCGTCACGACAGTGGCGCCGAGCCTCCCCCGGGGCTCGGCGAAACGCCGGCCGTACCGCTGGAGTTCGCGGCGTTCTGCGAGCTGCACCGGCCGCGCTACCTCAGCTATGCCCGGGTCTGGCTGCCCGAGCGGGCCGAGGCTGCCGACGCGGTCCAACAGGCCTTCGCCGAAATAGCCGTCCACTGGCGAGAGTTGCTGGGAAGCTCGAATCCTACGGCGCACGCCTGGCAGATCCTGCGCGAAACCGTCGCCGCTCACAGCACCGGCGGGGTAGTGGGTGCCGGCTCCGCCGCCGACGACGACGGCCGGACCGCGGACAGCCTCGCTGCGGACGGGCCGGCCGCGGACGGCGGGAGCACCGGCGGCCGCGCCACGGACGGCGGGACCGGCTCGGGGCGGGGCGCGTACCTGAGCACCGTGGACCGGGCCGACCGCCCGCCCGACGACGACCTCGCCATCCTGCACTACGTGGTCGGCCTCGCCGCCCCGGAGATCGCCGACGTCATCGGCACCGACACCGCCAGCGTGGCCGGCCGGCTCCGCCGGACCATGCTGCGCGAGGCCTCCGGCTGGTGATTGCGGGAAACGAGCGGCGGGCGAGGGGCCGGCGGGTGGAGGAGCGGCGGGCGGGCGCCTGGCGGGCGGGCGCCGTGGTTCAGGCGCGCTCGCCCGTCACGTCGTAGAGGTGGTGGATCGGGTCGTGGACCAGGTAGCGGGCGAACGACTCGACCGTGAACCGCGCGCCGTCGCTGCGGTTGCCGGTGCGCAGCCACTGCCCGCCCCCGACCCGCTCGAACGCGTCCGCGAGGACCCGCGCGGCCTCGGCCAGATCGGCCGCGACCGTCTTCGGCTCCTGCTCCCCGTACCGCTCGGCGACGGCCGTCGCGTCCTGGTCCCAGTTCGGGAAGTCCGGGCCGTCCTGGTCGAGCATGAGGTTCAGCCGGAAGTGGAACAGGCGGAAGACGTCCCGCACGTGGCAGGCGTACTCCAGGTCCGACCAGGTGTCCGGGGCGGGCCGGCGGCGCAGCTCCGCCTCGTCCCCGGCCAGGACGGCCATCCAGGCCTCGGCGTTGGCCCGGATCAGCCCGGGGACGGCCGTGCGCGCCACGGCGCCGGAGTCCAGGCCGCAGTCCGGGCAGGGGCGCTCCAGGACCCAGGTCCAGTCCTTGGTGTCGGGGACGACGCCCTCGGCGGGGGCGGGGGCGGGAGCGGGGGCGTCGACGGCGGAGGGCGAGGCGATGGCGGCGGACGCGACGGTGGGTTGCTGCTCGGGCGTGGTCATGCGTCCAGGATGTCCGGGCCGGTCCCCCTGCCACCAGCGGCGACAGCGCCAGCGGTCGCCGAAATACTGCCAGCCGGCCACTCCGCCCGGGCGCCGCCCCGCTCCTCCCGCTCGTACGCCTCGCGGGCCTCCAACAGCGTGGCCAGGTTGGCCCGGCTCCACTCGCACACCGCGTCCATCGGCCCGAGCAGCGACCGGCCGAGCGGCGTCAGCGCGTACTCAACCCGCGGCGGGTTCTCGTCGTACTCGGTCCGGCTCACCACGCCGTCCTGCTCCATCGCCCGCAGCGACTCGGCGAGCACCTTCGCCGTGATGCCGACCAGCGGCACCCTGAGCTCGGAGAACCGGCGCGGGCCGCCCTCCAGGCAGCGCATCAGCTTCCAGGTCCACTTCTTGCCGCCCAGCACCGGGAGCGTCCCGACCGGACAGGCCGGGTCGAAGAAGTCCGCGGACAGCGGTGCGGCCGCCGTTGCGGGCCGGGTCGTTGCGTGCCGGCTCGTTTCCGGCCCGGCCGTTTCCGGCCCGGTCGTCGTGGCTGCGGGCAGCAGGGAGGTGGGATGCGGGGAGGTGAGCGCGGTCTGCGTCATGACCCCGACGCTAGCCGACACACCGTCCGCCCAGGCCCCCGCCGGTACCGTTGAAGTAACCGGCACCCCCCGGTCTACCGTCACGGCGACGGCGGGCGAAAGCGCCCCCGACGAACGAACGGAGACCCCAATGAGCAGCACCGGCAGCCAGGTTGAGCGGGACGTGGTCGTCTTCGGCGCGGGCGGCCAGGTCGGCCGCGCCGTGGTCGCCGAGGCGCGGCGGCGCGGGCTGGCGGTCACCGCCGCGGTCCGCGACCCCGAGCGCCACCGGGACCTCGGCGGCGAGGGCGTCACCGTCGTCCCCTGCGACGTCACCGACGAAGCCGCCGTCGCCGCCGCCTCCCGCAACCACGCGGCCGCCGTCAGCACCGTCTACACGCCCGACGTCCCGTCCACGCAGTTCTATGCGGCCGCCACCGGCGCCCTGGTGGCCGGCCTCGGCGCGGCCGGGGTCCGCCGACTGGTCCACGTGGGCATCGCCACCACGCTGGAGACCGCGCCCGGTGTCGCCGTCCACGACGACCCCGCGTTCCCCGAGGCGTACCGCGCCTTCTCCCTCGGCCACGCCCACGCCCTCGACCTGCTCCGCGAGTCCGACGCCGCCCTCGACTGGGTGGTGGTCACCCCGCCCCTCGACCTCGACCGCACCGCCCCCGGCACCGGCCGCTACCGGACCGGCGGCCCCCAGGTGCTCGGCGACCGCATCGCCCAGGCCGACCTCGCCGTAGCCGTGGTCGACCAGCTCACTGCGCCGTCCCACCACCGGGAGCAGATCGCCGTCGCCGAGTAGCGGGGCGGATGGGGTGACGGGCGGGCGCGCGGATGGCGGGCGCGCGGACGGGTGGTGGGCGCGCGGACGCCGAAAATCCGTGGTCGGGGGCCGGAGGGGCGGGCCATGCTGACCCCGACGATCATCCGCGGCGGGGCCGCCCGCCGCCCGCCACGACCGGAAAGCCCGAGGCACACCACCGTGATCAACGACGCCGCACTCGTCGAGAAGCCCACCCTGCACAGCCCGTTGGTCACGCTCGTCCCGCTGAGCGCCCGCCACGGCGAGCCCATGTGGCAGGCGGGCCTCGACGAGGAGACCAACCGGCTCACGGGCACCCGCCGGGCCTTCACCCGCGAGGAGATCCAGGACTGGTGCACCACCCGGCCCGATCAGCCGGACCGCCTCGACCTCGCCATCGAGGACCCGGCCACCGGCCGCTTCCTCGGCGAACTCGCCCTGAACTGCCTCGACCGCGACAACGCCTCCGCGAGCTTCCGGATCGCCCTGACCCCCGACAGCACCGGCCGCGGCATCGGCACCGCCGCGACCCGCCTCCTCCTCCGCCACGCCTTCGAGGCGGTCCGCCTCCACCGCGTCTCGCTGGAGGTCTACGACTACAACCCGCGCGCTGCCCGCGTCTACGAGAAGGCCGGCTTCACCCTCGAAGGCCGCGCCCGTCAGGCCCACCACTGGGACGGCCGCTTCCACGACGTCCTCCACATGGCCGCCCTGCGCGACGAATGGCTCGCCGCGCACGACACGCCTCACTGATACGGCGGCGCCTGCTGCGGCGGGGGCTGCGCCCCCGGGTACGGATACGCGGGCGGCGGCGGGTACGCGGCGGCGGCAGCAGCCCGCCGCCGCGACCGCACCACCAGCCCCACGACCACCCCGGCGACCACCAGCACCCCGAGCCCCCCGGCTCCGAGCAGCGTGTACGTGATCCCCGGATTCCCCTCGGCCCCGGCCACCGGCACATCGACCGGCGGCAACGCAGACGCGTCATCGGTGGGATCCCCGACCGGCGGCGCCCCCTGCGACTCCCCCCGCCCGAGCAGCGGATTCTCCTTGGACCCACCATCCACGGCAGGATTGGGCTCCAGCGCCTTGGCGGGATCGACAATTCCATAGCCGTAGTGCGCATTGGGCACCGCCGAGCCATCCGCCGGCGGAGAAGCACTCTTGATCATCCGATTGATGACCTGCCCGGCGGACAGGTCGGGATACTTCGAGCGAATGAGTGCGGCCGTGGCAGAAACGTGGGCGGTGGCATCGGAGGTGCCATCACCGATCCCATAACTGCTGGCCGACTTGGCCGTCGCGCGATAGACCCCAACACCTGGGGCTGCCAATGTGGTTTCAGCTCCGGGTGTGGACTTCTCCCACACCGTTCCCTGTTCATTCACTGCCGCCACCGCGACCACTCCGGGGTAGGCGGCCGGGTACTCGACCCCCGCGCCCTTGTCTCCGCTGTTCCCGGTGGAGGCGACAAGAACAACGTCCTTGGCCACCGCATAGGCGATCGCAGCCCGCGCCTCGGAATCGAGTCGCCCATAGCCCCCGATCGACATATTGATGACCCTGGCCCCGTGATCCACGGCAAATCTCACGGCCAGCGAAACGTCGGACTGCTGCAGCTCGGGAGATTCACCGTTGGCCCTGATCTTGACGGGAAGGATCTTCGCCTTTGGTGCGAGGCCCATGATCCCGGCCCTGGAACCATGTCCAGTGCCGGCGATCAGGCTCGCCATCCCAGTGCCGTGACCATCCCTGTCGACCCGACCGTCCGTTCGACCTCCCGAAAAATCGCCACCGGGCAGCACCTGCCCGACGAGGTCCTGGTGGTCTCCCATGACGCCGCCGTCCACAACTGCGACAACGACGCCATCACCCTGACTGACCGGCCATATCCTCGCCTCGGCCTGGTACTTCTTCAGGGGCCACTGCGAATCTCGAATCTGGTCGGCATCCGCCGGACACGTGGCCGTTCCCCACAACAGGGCTCCAGCAGCAAGCACGGCTGCCCCGCGCCCTACTCGACTGCTCGTCAAGCCCGCTCACCCCACTCAGCGAAGCGTCCCCATGTATGACCTGCGGGACGGCCGTTCATCGGTCTGTCCTGTTCCGGACAGGGTCATTCCACCACGTTCGGGTTCACGGGCTTGTCCGACGCCCAGGTCTCCTCATCCTCGATGAGATAGTCCGGGCGCTTACCGCCCCTCTCCTCGTCCTTCTTACGCCGCTGGCGATCGGTGAGCGGTACCCCCATTCCCATACCGCTCGCGGCATTCGCACTCGACTCCGTCCTCACCCGGTTTCGAGCCCCGAGGCCGGATCCTCCTTCGGTGAAGGCCTGCTTCGCACCGGAGCCGCCGCCAGAACGGCCGGCATCACCGAAAGCAGCTCCGGACCTCCCCGGCAGAGGTACAGCAGAGCGTTCCCCGGCGGCGGCTCGACCGCCCGCGCGATATCCGCCCTCATACACCTCCCCTGCGCCGAACGCCTTGCCGCCTTGAGCAGCAGCCCGACCGGGAGCATTGCTTCGCC
This sequence comes from Kitasatospora sp. NPDC090091, assembly GCF_044747365.1. Taxonomy (NCBI): domain Bacteria; kingdom Bacillati; phylum Actinomycetota; class Actinomycetes; order Kitasatosporales; family Streptomycetaceae; genus Kitasatospora; species Kitasatospora sp. NPDC090091. Next base: position 86,192 of record NZ_JBIVDY010000015.1, on the reverse strand, counting down.
CGGCCCCGTCGCCCGGTGCTCCGGCTTTGCCCTGGATTCCGGGCACTCCACCCGGCGAGCCCACAACCGGCCCACCACCTCCGGTGGGTCCGGGGACACCCGGACCACTCCCGCCGGGACCCGCGGGAATTCCAGGGGTGGCAACAGGGTTCCCGGGCGTGGTGGAGAGGACGTTGGTCCCCGACGTCAGGGGAGCCGCGACCCTCGGCCCGTCGGCTCCCGCGCCCGGTCCGTGGTGGGCGACGGACAGCGGCTTGGGAGCGGACTGCGCCGTGCCTCCCTTGATGCCGGAGTCCGTCGGTACTGGCAGCGTTGCCTTCGCAGTCGGCGCCTTCGGCTCCGTCCCGCCAGCCTTCTGCAGCCGGGGCGCAGGGCTGTTGGACGGGGACGGCGCTGATCCCGTACCGGCATAGCCGATTCCAGTCATCACGGCGCCCAGTGCGGGCGCACCATCAGACGAATCGGTCGACGGAACATCACGGACGTCGTCGCGGTACTTCGGCGGTGGCGGTGGGGGTGGTGGGGGCTTGAGGATGGGGGCGGCTACGCGGTAGTGCATGGCGAGGGTCTGCATGACGGCTGCGGCCTCGACCTTCTTCTGCTGCGCGATCGCCGTCTTGGTGTCCTCGTCGTCGCCACCGAAGAGGGAGGAGACGGTGTCGCCGACGCCGTCGGTGAACTGGTCCCAGCCGCTGGGCTCTTCGGGCATGTCGCGCTTGGCCTTGTCGATGGCCTCGGAGAGGGACTTGAGGGTGTTGGCGGCGTCGTTGGCGTAGGAGGCCGCGTTGTTGATGGTGTTGGCGAGGTGGAGCATGCGGCTGTGGAAGGCGTCGCTGGTGGCGCCCTCCCAGGTGAGGGCCGTCTCGGTGCTGGTGCGGGTGAGGGTGGCCCGGATCGCCTTGAGGGTGTCGGAGGCGCGGCGCCAGGGGTCGCTGGCGGCCATCACCTCGCCGGGGTTGAGGGCCTGGGCCATCTTCCGGAGTTCGGCGTGGCTGTAGTTGTTGAATTTGGTGTAGCCCATCGCGTTCATCGGCGACCGCCTCCGCTCTCTCCGGGGTTCGGGCGTTCGGTGCTCACCACTCGGACTTCCCTCCGTCGTGCCTGGCCGGGGCCACGGTCTGGGCGTAGGCGGCGGTGCTGGTCGCCGACGGGGTCGCGACCGACCAGCCGTCGTCGCCGAGCTTGAGCTTGCCCGAGGTGTGGAGCTCCTGCTCCTCGTAGTTGGTGGCGGTGAGTTCGGCCCTCTTCTGGGCGTCGTCGACGGCTTCCTGGAGCTGGTTGAGCACGTCGCGCAGGCCGTCCCGCATGGCCTGGTAGCGGCTGTGCAGCTCGGTGGCCTCGGCGAAGGTGCCGAAGGCGCTCTTGCCGACGGCGCTCTGGCCGTGGGTCGTGGTGCCGTCGGCATGGTGCTGGAACTCGGCCAGCAGCAGCCGCACCTGGGCCGCGAAGGCCCTCAGCTGTTCGACCTCGACGCGGTAGCCGTTGCCGCCCCCGCCGGTCGATCCGGTCCCCGTCGCCATGTCGGCGCCTCCCCCGTGCGTGCGTCCGTCCGTAGCCCACTGTCCCGTACTGGTGCCGGAGAGACATGTCTAACACATGGCCCGCCGCGGCAGAACGGGCTGCGGGCGTTCCGCGAACCGCCTGGCGCACCGTCAGTTCGCGGGCGTCCCCTGCTGCAGTTCGGCGAGGGTCCGGCGGCAGAGCGAGTCGGCGTGGCGGGTGGTTTCGGGCAGCCGGTACCGGCGCGCGAGGGCCAGGGTGGTGTCGACGGCCTCGGTCAGACCGATGCGGTGGCCGACCGAGACGAACACCGGCTTGACGCCGGCCCGGGTGCGGACGGCGCGCCCGACCTCCTCGCCGGTGACCGGGTCGGTGAGCGGGCTCCAGGAGCCGCGGGGCGCGTCCGGCTCGTGGTGGTCGAAGGTGAACGGGGTCTTGGCGACGCCGATGGTCCGCAGGCCGGTGAGTACGCCGAGGTGGCTGGCCAGGCCGAGGCGGCGCGGGTGGGCGAGGCCGTAGCCGTCGCAGACGACCGTGCCGGGGGTGCGGGCGAGCCGGCCGAGGGCGCCGAGCACGGCGGGGAGTTCGCGGAAGGCGAGCAGGCCGGGGACGTAGGGGAAGGAGACCCGGTCGACGGCGGTGGTCTGCTCTACGACGGCCAGGGTGTCGAGGTCGAGCACCACCGCCGCGGCGACCACGAGGTCCCGCTCCTCGTCGTAGGCGACGTCGACACCGGCGATCAGGCGGTCGTCCGGCCCCGCCCCGGCACCGGTCGTCCCCTGGGCGGCAGGGGCCGGGCCGTGGGGCCGGACGAGCGGGCGCAGCCGCTCCTGCTCGGCGATCGCCTCGGCCTCGGTGGTGGGCCAATCTGCGGTGGACCATGCGAAAGCGGGCACGGTGTCTCCCCCTGGGTGCCTGGACGGTGTTGGACGGTACGGACGGCGCGGGACGCGGAACGGCCCGGTCCCGCTTCACCGTACCGACCGGGGCGGACGACCCCGCGGTGAGCCCGTGCGCCCCCCGTGCCCCGGGTTCGGCGGGTTAGGCTGCACTTACCGGGCTTCCCCACCGGGTAGGACATCCAGTACGGCACCAGCTGCCCACGGCACCACCCGCCCGTTCCCCCGACGCGCGAAGGACCGATGCCATGCCGCGCCCGACCACCGCCCAGATCTGCCTCGGCACCTTCACCGTCGTCGCCTCCACCGTGGCGCTGCTGGCCGTCTCGGGCGCCACGGGCGTCCGGGAGGTGGCCGTACTGGTGGGCTTCGCGCTCGCGCTCGGGACGCTGGTGGCGCTGCTGCCGCTGTCCACCGCCACCCGGCGGGGCGCCTCCGGGCCGGCGCCCGTGCCCACGCCCGACTCCGCGCCCGCCGGGCGCGGGTACGCCCGGCAGCGCTGAGGCGCCACCGGGCGCTCGCTCGGGGCGATGAGGCCCACTCAGGCCGTCGAGACCACCACGGTCTTGGCGGCCTTGTCGTGGACGCACTGGCGGTACGGCTTGTCGAAGACGCCGAACAGGCCGTCGATCACCCACCAGAGGGCGGCGCAGCAGAGGACCGCCGGCAGGATGAAGACGGCCGCGCGGGTCCAGGCGGCGGCCGGCGTCGGCACGTTGCCGTCGATCAGCATGGCGACCCGGATCTTCATCGCCTTCATGCCGAAGGTCTGGCCGTCCCGGCTGAACATCACGCCCTGGTAGACCAGATACAGGCCGCAGGCGACCCAGAAGGCGCCGGCCGAGCCGGAGCGGTCGCTGAGACTGGCGAAGGGCAGCACCACGATCAGGCCCACGATCTGCACCAGCAGGTAGTCGATCACCACGGCGAGGATCCGGTTCGGCCAGGTGCCGAGCGGCGGCATCCCGGGAACCGGGCCGGCGCCGGGCGTGCCGTAGCCGGTGGGGCCCTGTCCGGGTGGCGGCTGGTCGTACGGCGACTGCCCGTAGGGGCTCTGGCCGTACGGCGAACCCCCGGGCGCACCGCCGTAGTTGCCGCCGTACGCGCCGGGTCGGTCGTACGGGCTTCCGGACGGCGGCGGGGTCGGGCCGGGTGGCGGGGTGGGGCCGGGCGGCGGAGTTCCGTTCGGCTCGGACGGCGCACCTTCCGGCGTGCCGCCACTCGGCTGCGGGGGCTGCTTGTCGAAGGAGGGCTGGCCGCCCCCCTCCGGCTCGGGGCCTGAGGGATTGTAGGTGCTCATGCCCCGAGTAGAACATCACACATTCACCGAACTTCGGACATTCTGTCCGTTTTGCCGCCAACGTGCCCGAGGGGCGGCAGCCGTCACCGGGCCCCGGGTCAGCCGCGGACGACGCGGGTGCCGGCCGCCCGGTCGTGCCAGCCGCGGCGGGCGGGGCGGTCGAACACCGGCCAGACCAGGCCGAGCAGCAGCACCGCCGAGACGTTCCTGACCAGCCATCGGACGAGCGAGCGGCCGAACGGCAGCCGGCCCCTGGTCGCGGCGGGGCCCGCGGCGACCACCTTGATCCGGGCCAGCCGCTTGCCGAAGGTCTGGCCGGTGCGGGCGGTCGGCAGGACCTCGTAGAGCAGGCCGACGAAGGCGAGGATGCCGAGCAGGACGGCGACCTTGCCCACCACCACGCCGTCCACCAGCCAGACGTCGACCTGGCGGCGGGTGAGCGAGCTGGCCATCCGCGCCTGGTCGAGCTTCTGCCGGACGTGGGTCAGCGCGGAGTTGCCGAGCGGGACGGCGGCGGCGGTGGCGACGACGACGAGCACGACGGTGTCCACCAGCCGGGCGGCCAGTCGGCGCCCCAGCCCCGCCGGAACGGGCGCGGCGGCCCGACGGCGCGCAGCGGCCCGGGGCGCGGCCCCGGAGCGGTCGACGGACCCGGCGGCCGGGCGGCCGGCGGCCCCGGAGCGGTCGACGGACCCGGGGCGGGGGACGACCCCGGAGCGGTCGGCGAGCGTGGCGGTGAGGGCGGTGGGAGCGGGGGCCACCGGCGCGGACGCGGCGGCGGTCGGAACGGAGGCCTCCCGGGACGACGCCGGTACGGTCGCGGCCGCGGGCACAGGCGCGGATTCGGGCGCAGCGCTCCGGACGGGCCCGGCACCGGCGGCGAGCGTCCGGGCAACAGGTGCTGGGGTGGGAACGGCGGCGGCCACGGGGGCGGGAGTGGGAACGGGGGCGGCCGCCGCAGCCGGCTCCGGCTCGCGTGCCGGAGCCGGCGACTGCGCCGGCACCGCTCCGGCGGCCCTCAGTGCCACGACGGGCGGCTCGCCTCCGGCGGCCTCCGCCGGGCCCGCCGCCCCGCGAGCCGCCTCGGCCGGCGCGCCCACGCCCGCACCCCCAACCGCATCCGGCGACGGCTGCGCAGTCGGCAGTACGCCCCAGGAGACCCAGCGCTGCGATCCGCCCGTCTCCACCAACCCCCGCTGCTCCCGCGGGTCCGCCTGCCAACCGGACGGTTCCGCCGCGAGCCCGGCCCCGGCCCCGGCCACAGAACCGGCCCCGCCCGACGCCGAGTCCGAAGCCGAAGCCGCGGATGCCGATGCCGATGCCGGGTCCGACGATCCGCTCCCGGCCGCGCCCGCCCCCTCCGCCGCAGCCCCCCGGAAGACCGGTCCGGCGGCCAGCTGCGACCCGACGGCGAACGAGGCTCCGCCCGCCGTCTGGTCCAGGTAGACCGGCCCGGTGTCGCCGGTGGGCGCCCCGGGCGCACGTTCCGGAACCCGCTCCGGCCCGGAGTCCGCCAAGGCCTCCGCGGCCGGCATCGCCGCCGCCTCCGGCGCCACCGGCGGCGGCACGAACCTCGCGCCGACGCCCACGCCCGGACCGGCCCCTGCGCCGGAGCCCGCCCCGGCGCCCGCGCGTCCGGCCCCTCCCGCCCCTCCGCCGCCTCCGGCCGCTCCGCCGCGGCGGGCCACGAACCGGGGCGGCTCCAGCACCTCCCCCTCCGCCGGGGCGGGGCGGCTGGTGCCGGGCACCCACGCCGAACCGCCCCAGTAGCGGACGAAGCCGGGGATCGAGGGGTCCGGGTAGTAACCCGGCGCAGGGCCGACGGCCGTGTCGGCGCCGCCGGTGAGGGGCCGGTCCGTCATGCGGGCCTTCTTTCCTGGCAGGGGGCCGAGACGGCACGCCCGGCAGGCGGTACGCGCGGCAGTGCCTCGGGCGACACGGGTAGCGGTGGATTCGCCTTCGGTGCGCGCGAAGGCGCCGCCGAACGGGCGGACAGTCGCCGGGCAGTCACAAAGGGTAGTACCTCGGAAGCCCGGAGATTCGAAGTTGGCCATTCACCGGACAGTCCGGGCCTTCCCGGGGTAAAGGAGGGGGCGCGCGGACGGCCGCCCTGCGCCCCCACCCCGGGCTGCACCCCTCCCCCACCCCGGGCCGTGCGTCTCCCCACCCCGGGCCGTGCGTCTCCCCACCCCGGGCCGTGCGTCTCCCCACCCGGCTTCCGCGGAAATTCCCGAAGAAATCTCGGAAACGTGTGTAAGAGCGCTCGCCGACCGGCCTCTTCAAGGTCACAGAGCCCGCAACCGGGCACGAACCGCAGGCAGAGAGGAACCCGATCATGGAGCGCGCGACGAGCGTGGTCGAGCAGGAGCTGGAGCTCAACCTGGTGCTCTCCCCCGAGCACAGCGTCCCCGTCCCTGCGCGGTTGTCCTACGGCAGCCACGACCCGTACGCGGTGCACATCACCTTCCACCTCGACAGCGGCTCGCCGGTGACCTGGGTGTTCGCCCGCGAGCTGCTGGTGGAGGGCACGTTCCGGCCCTGTGGGCAGGGGGACGTGCGGATCTGGCCGACGCGATCGGGTCGGCGCAGCGTGCTCTGCCTGGCGCTGAGCTCGCCCGCCGGGGACGCGCTGCTGGAGGCGCCGCTGCCGGCGGTGGCCGCCTGGCTGGAGCGGGCGCACCGGCTGGTGCCGCCGGGCAGCGAGATGGGCGCCCTGGACATGGACGGCTCGCTCGCCGAACTGCTCGCGTGAGCGTGAGTGCCGACCGGCGGCCCGGCGCCGACCCGCCCGTCCGTACGGGCAGGCCCGCCCGCACCGGCAGGCCCGTCAGGACTCGCAGGCCCGCGCGCACGCCCCCGGCCGTCGCCGGCCCGCCACGACTCAGCGGGCCGCGGGGGCCTGCTGACGGTCGTGTGCGGTGCCCGGACGTCCGCCGTCCCGCTGCCCCGGCACGGGGACCAGCGGAGCGCCGGCCGCCCGGCGGCGCGCCCTCGTCCGCAGCGCGGCCGCCAGCAGGAAGCAGATCCCGACCAGGGGGTAGACCGCGGCAGGGGCCTGGCTGACCGGCGGCAGGTGAAGGTCGAGGTCGCCGTGGTGGGGCACGACCCACATCGCGAACGAGAAGAAGGCGACCAGCGTGGCCCCGAAGGCGGCCCGCCAGCGCACCTTGCGCACGGCGGCCGGGCGGGCCTGCTCGATCGCGGCCTCGCAGGCGAGCAGGGCGAGCACCGGCACGCACCAGACCCAGTGGTGGGTCCAGCTGATCGGCGAGATCAGCACCGCGGTGACCGCTGCGCAGCAGACACCCCACGCCTCCGCGCGCGGCAGCCAGCGCGAGCTGGCGGACACCCAGGCGGCGACGGCGAGGCCGGCCAGCGCGACCAGGCCCGAGCCCACGGTGGCCAGGGTGCCGGGGTCGGCGGTGTGCAGCAGGCGGGCGAAGGCGCCGCGCACCGACTGGTTGTCGACGATCTCGGTCTTGCCGACCCGGGACGAGTCGTAGAGGTACTTGGTCCAGAAGCCCCAGGTGGCGTCGGGCAGGACGAGCGCGCCGAGCAGGAAGGTGCCGAGGAAGGTGAAGCCGGCGACGAAGGCGGCCCGGATCCGGCCGGTGAGCAGCAGGTAGACGGCGAAGAGCCCGGGGGTCAGCTTGATCCCGGCGGCGATGCCGATCGCGACGCCCTTGCTGCGGCGGGAGTCCGGGCGGGTGAGGTCCCAGAGGATCAGGCAGGCGAGGGCGAGGTTGATCTGGCCGTAGCGCAGCGTGGTGAAGACGGGTTCGAGCCAGACGCCGCCGCCGGTCACCAGGATCACGCCCAGCGGGCGCAGCTCGCGGCGCGGCCAGCCGACCAGCTTGAACGACAGGTGGGTCAGCAGCGCGAGCAGTCCGAGGTTGCCGAGCGTGATCGCGACCCGGAGGAACGGGATCGGGAACCAGGTCGTCGGCACGAACAGCATCGCGGCGAACGGGGGGTAGGTGGCGGGCAGGTTCCACTCGGTGACCCGGAGCCCGTAGAGGTCGCCGCCGTCGGCGACCGCGGCGCCCTCGGCCCGGTAGACGACCATGTCCACCATCGAGGTGTGGACGAAGTGCCGGACCACCGCATAGACCACGAGGGACAGCAGCGCCACGGCCGAGACGGCCAGCAGCGGTCGGCGCGGGGCCTCCCGCAGGGCCCGGACGGGTGCGCCGAGGGCGTCCTTGACGCGGTCCGGCAGAGGGGCGGGCACCGGATCTGGTGCGGTCCGCACCGGGCTGCGCTCGTCTTGCACCGCTGTCACTGTTCGCTCCGTCCACCGTTCGGCCAACCAGCGACGATACCGGATGCCCGGCGGCCCGACCCGGCCGAGAAGGTGACGGAGAGCGACCGAGTGGGCGTCAGGCTCGACGGGAAGCGCCCCGGCCGGCCGTGCTCCGTTGCGGGCGGAGCACGGACGGCCGGGGCCGCGGGGAGGGCTCGGTGGCAGGCCGCCGATGCGGCCTCAGCCGGTGTAGGCGCCGAGCGCCCGGGTGAAGTCCAGCGGCTGCTGGACGATGCTGCTGCAGGTGGCGTCGGCGTAGGCCTTGGCGCCGCCCTCGCAGGCCTTGTCCCGGGTGCCGGACCACATCGCCAGCCAGGCCAGGTGCTTGGTCTTGGCGAACTCGGCGAGTTGCTTGGCGTCGGCGACCGTGAAGATCTCGCTGGCCACGTCGTTGACGCCGATCATCGGGGTGACCGCGACCTTGCGCCAGGCGGCGGCGTCGTCGACCCCGAGCACGCTCTTCACCTGGGCCTGGGTGGCGGTGGCCGCGGCGATGGCGTACTTGCCCATCTGGCCCTGCGGGTTCGGGGCGACGCCGTCGCCGAAGTCCATCGCCATGATGTTGACCGCACCGATCGCGACACCGTTCTGCTTGGCGTCGGCGACCAGGTTCACGCCCTCCTGGGTCAGGCCGGAGGGCAGCGCGGGCAGGGTGAAGGAGACGTCCAGGGCCTTGCCCTTGGCGGCCGCGTTCTTCTGCAGGTTGGCGACGGCCTGGGCGCGGCGGGTGTTGGCCGCGGTGTTGGCGATCGCACCGCCCTCGACGTCGAAGTCGACCTTGGTGAGGCCGAAGGTGTCGACGGTCTTCTGGTAGACGGCGGTGAGCTCGGCCGCCGAGGAGCAGGCGAGGGCCAGCTCGCTGCCGTTGGCGCCGCCGAAGGAGACCCGGACGTCGCCGCCGATCGCCCGCAGGGCGCCGATCTGCGCGGCCACCGCGTCGGCCGAGAGGTCGCTGACCCCGCCCCACTTGGGGGTGCAGCCGCCGCCGGAGACCACGAAGGCGAGGTTGAACTGCTTCACGCCGGTGGCCTTGGCGGTGGCGACCAGGTCGAACGGCGGGTAGAGCGAGGTGTCCACGTAGGGGGCGAAGCCGGCGCCGGCCACCGGGGCGGGGGTGCCGGTCGCGGTGGCGGTGGGCGTCGGGGTGGCGGTGGGCGTCGGCGCCGGGGTGGTGGGCCGGACGGTCGCGGTGGGGCTCGGCAACGCGGTGGTGGGCTTCGCCGTGGCGGTGGCCGTGGGCGTCGCGGTCGGCTTGGTGGTGGGGGTGGCGGTGCCGGTCGCGGTCGGTGAGGCGGTGGGGGTGCCGGTCGGCCGCCCGGAGGGGGTGGGCGGGGTGCCGTCGCCGGCCTTGCAGGAGACGTTGTTGATCAGGCAGTTGCCCGGCTCGGCCTGGGCGCCGCCGGAGCCCTGGGCGACGAAGCCGACCACGACGCTCTTGCCGGGCTCCAGGCGCTTGCTCCAGGACTCCGGCTTGACGGTGATGTGCCGGCCCTCGGCCGTGAAGGTGGCGTTCCAGAGCGAGTCGATCTTCGCCCCGGCCGGCAGGTCGAAGGAGAGCGTCCAGTCCTCGATCGCCCGGCTGTCCGGGTTGGTGACCAGGTACTGGCCGGTGTAGCCGGCGTCCCAGGAGCTGGTGCGGCTGTAGACGGCGCCGAGCGAGGCGGCGCTGGCCGAGGAGGCGAGGACGACGACACCGCCGGCGACCAGCGCGGCGGCGACGGCAGAGGCGCCGAGGACGACGCCCTTGCGGCTGCGCCGGCGACGGGAACGGCGGTGGGGCTGAGTCGTCATGGGACGTACCTCCGTTGGGGGCTCCCCCGCCCGACGGGTGGCGGGAGGCGGCTGGCCGGACGGGGTCGCGGCCGCCGGGCTCGGGTCCGTGGACCCGTCGCGGGCGGCGTGACCCGGCTCGGTCGGGTGACCGGCGCGGACGACGCTAGCGCCGCCGAACAGCCCGAACGGGGCTGCTGAGCGAGGGGTGAAGGTCTCTTAGGGCCCGCTTAAGGAAGAAGGGGACGCCGGCCCGCGAGGAACCGCCGCACCGCGGCGCCGCGCACCACACCGCCAGCCCCGCAACGCACCGCACCGCACCGCACCGCACCGCACCGCCGTGATCGTCCCGCCCGCAGCGCCGACCCTGCCTCGGGCCCGGCCGCCCCGCGCCTCAGCGCTGGAACAGCGCGTTGCGGGTACGCCGCCGGCTGCCCCGGGCGGGTGCGCCGTCGGGCCGGGTCTGCAACCGCAGCCGCAGCTCGGCGCCGCCGAGCACCGCCGAGCGGCCGAGCGCGAGGTCGCCCCCGGTGGACTCGGCGAGCTTGCGGACGATGTCCAGGCCGAGCCCGGTCGAGCCGTCGCCGCCGTGACCCTGGCCGCGCTGCAGGGCGGACTCGGGATCGGTGAAGCCGGGGCCGGCGTCGCCGACCAGGACGATGACCGAGCTCTCGGTGGCCAGCACGTCCACCGAGAAGGCGGTGCCGATGGCGGTGTGCCGGAAGACGTTGCCGAGCACGGCGTCGACGGCGGCGGCCAGGTCGCCGCGCTGTACCGGCACCTGGGCGGGCCGGTCGGCGCCGGCCAGCTGCCAGCGGCGGCCCTCGTCCTCGGCGAGCGCGGACCAGAAGCCGGCCCGCTCCCGGATCACCTCGGCGGCGTCGCAGCCGACGGTGACCGCGGGCGCGTCCTCGGGTGCCCGGCGGGCCGAGCGGATGATCTGGTCGACCTCGCGCTCCAGTTGGGAGACGGCGTGCCGGGTGGCGTCGGCGGCGTCGCCCTCGCCGAGCGAGGCCGCGTTGAGCCTCAGCACGGTGAGCGGGGTGCGCAGCCGGTGCGACAGGTCGGCGGCCAACTCCCGCTCCGCGGCCAGTAGTTGGACGACGCGGTCGGCCATGGTGTTGAACGCGTGGCCGGCCTCGCGCAGTTCCTCGGGGCTGCCCGCACCCGCCCGGCCGTCCACCGGCACCCGGACGGCGAGGTTGCCGGCGCCCAGCGAGCGGGCGGCGGCGGCCAGTCGACGGGCGGAGGCGACGATCCGGGTGCCCATCCGGTCGGCGACCAGCACCGAGATGGCGACCAGGGCGAGCGCGACGGCCGAGAGCACCAGCCAGGCGGTGGCGACCCCCCGGGTGAGGTCGTCGTCGGCCACGTACACCTCGACCACGGCGGTCCGGCCGGTGTCGACGGCGACCGGCTGGAGCAGCGCGAAGCCGCCGGGGACCTCGACGGTGAACGAGCGGCCCTGACCGCCGGCGGTGGAGACGTCGGCGGACGCCGCGCGGGCCTCGCCGATGGTCGCGCCGCCGTCCGGCCCGACCATGGTCGCCCCCGGGACGGCCACCGCGGGGGCCGGTCCGGGCAGGTGGACGGCCATCCGCCGCTGCGCACCGGCGTCGGTGCTGGCCACCGCGCGGGCGATGGCGTCCTGGTCGGTGGTGATGGCGAGGGCCGGGCCGAGCGCCGCCGCCTGCCGTTCGGCCGCCGTGAAGGACCGGTCCCGGGCGGTCTGCTGGACCATCAGCCCGAGCGGGATCAGGAAGGCCAGCGCGACCATGGTGGTCCCGGCCACGGCCGCCTTGATCAGGGCCCAGCGCAGCGAGTGCCCGAACCGCCTCATGTCCGGCGCCCCACGGGGTCCGGCCCCGGTCCGCCCGGCCCCGACCCCCCGGGCCCGGGCCCGCCCGCCCCGGGCCCGGCCGGGTGGCCGGCCGCCTCCAGCCGGACCCCGACGCCGCGCACGGTGTGCAGGTAGCGGGGGTTGGAGGCGGTCTCGCCGAGCTTGCGGCGCAGCCAGGAGAGGTGGACGTCGATGGTCTGGTCGCCGCCGTAGGTCTGGCGCCACACCTCGGCCAGGATCTCCTTGCGCGGCACCACCACGCCCGGCCGGGCGGCGAGGAAGGCCAGCAGGTCGAACTCACGCCGGGTCAGGTCGAGCAGCCGGCCATCCAGGACGGCCTCGCGGCGCTGGAGGTCGATGGCGAGCCCGCCGACCCGGAGCACCTGGGCCACCGGGGCGGCGCCGCCGCCGAGTCGGCGCAGCACGGCGGCCATCCGGGCACTGAGGTGCTCCCCGGAGAAAGGTTTCACCAGGTAGTCGTCGGCGCCGTCGTTGAGCAGCCGGACGATCTCGGCCTCGTCGTCGCGGGCGGTGGAGATGATCACCGGCACGTTGGTGAGGCCGCGGATCATCTTCAGCGCCTCGCTGCCGTCCAGGTCGGGCAGCCCGAGGTCGAGGATCACCAGGTCGCAGCCGACCTGGGCGACCTCGCGCAGCGCCTCAAGTGCCGTGCCCACACTGCGGACCGCGTGACCGGTGTCGGCCAGGTGCCGGATGAGGGCGGATCGTACGAAGGGGTCGTCCTCGACCACGAGCACTGTTGCCATGGCCCTGCACGGTACGCCATCGGCGCGCGGTGGTCTGTACCTCGGGGGTCGGTCCGGGACGGCGGCCCGGCCGGCCCCGTCCGGTTCGCTCCGGCCGCGGCCGGTTTGTGCAAGTTCCCTGCAGAACAGCAGGGGTACCCACCTGCGACGGCCCGGAGTACGGCAGGATGTGCGCACGATGCGGAACGGACTGGTACAGCTCGGCGCCTGGGCGGCGGCCACCGGGGCGGCGGTGGCGCTGTCCTGGTTCGGCGTGCACACGGTGCTGACCGGCGCGGCCTTCGAGCGGCCGAGCGCGCTGCCGCTGCCCTCCGCGTCCGGCGGCGCGCGGACCGCGCCGGACCAGGACGGCGCCACCGCGCCGGCCCCGACGCCGTCCCAGCCCCGGACGCAGACCCAGGCCGGGCCGCCGTCGGAGTCGCCCGCCCCGCCGTCCGCCACCGCCTCGGCCACGTCCCCGCGCGCCGCGGCGCCGTCGAGCGCGCAGCCGTCCTCGCACCGTCCGGCCCCGGCCGCCACCACGACCTCCTCGGTCCACAGCTACCCCGTGCCGGGCGGCCGGGTCGCGCTGGACCTCCGGCCGGACGGTGCCTCGTTGGTCTCCGCGGTGCCGGATCCGGGCTGGCAGATGCAGATCTGGACCCAGCCGCAATGGCTCCGGGTGGACTTCACCAAGGACGGCCAGGCCAACTCGGTGTTCGCCGCCTGGAACGGCCACCCGCCCACGGTGGAGACGGTGGTCCGCTGACCCGCCGCCGGCGTTCCGCGGTGCCGGCCGCCGGCACCGCTCGCGACCCGCACTCACCGCCGCTCGCGACCCGCACTCACCGCCGCTCCCGGCCCGTTGTCACCACCGCTCGAAGGGCACGAACCCGGGGAGGTAGGGCCCGCGGTAGCGGGACCGGTCGACCAGGGTGTGCCGGGTGCCTCCGGGCACCCCGATCGCGGCGAGCACGACCGTCCCGTACCGGTCCTCGATCTCGTACGGCTCGGCGAGCGCGCGGACGCCCCGGTCCACGGCGTAGTCGAAGGCGTAGTAGACGTCCGGCACCGTGACCGCGAGGTCCAGCACGCCGTCGCCGTGCCGGGCGAGGTGCCGGGCGAGCTCCCGGCCGCGCGGCCCGATCACCTGGACCAGCGAGGTGATGACGAACCGGGTGCCCGGCGCGTTCAGCACGTACGAGACGGTCTCCGGCTCGCCGGTCTCGGGCCCGGCGTAGGCGGTGCAGCGCAGGCCGAGCGCCCCGGCGTAGCGGCGCGCCGCCCGCTCGGCGTCGCCGACCGCGAAGACCACCGCGTCGGCGCGCCCCATCGGGAGGAGGTCGGGCTCCCGGCCCGCGGTGCTCAGCACGGGTTCGGCGGCGGTGTCGGTCATGACGGCCTCCCGGTAGGCGTACGGGACCACGTGTGCCCCGGGAGCCGGCGCGGGGCCCGGCGCACAGGGGTGTGGCTGGAGGGTGGCGCCGAGCCGACCGCCGCGCAACTGTTCCGTTTCCTCCTGGTCAAGGTGTGCGCCGGGGCGGGAGAATCGGACCCACCGCTGTACAGAATGCCCACCGGAGGACGGAGTCCGCGATGCCCCCCGCCCACTCCCCGAGCAGCCCCGACTCCCTTGAGGGGCAAGGGTCTTCCGCACCCGCGGGCGGCACCAACGACGCGATCGACGCACTGGACGGCCGGCTGATCCGGCTGCTCGCCGAGGAGCCGCGGATCGGGGTGCTGGAGTGCTCGCGCCGGCTCCAGGTGGCCCGGGGCACGGTGCAGGCGCGGCTGGACCGGCTCCAGGCCAAGGGCGTGATCGGCGGCTTCGGGCCGGAGGTGGACCCGGCCGCGCTGGGCTACCCGGTGACGGCCTTCGCCACCCTGGAGATCTCCCAGGGCCAGGGGGCGGACGTGCGAGCGCACCTGGCGGCGGTACCGGAGGTGCTGGAGCTGCACACGATCACCGGGCGCGGGGACATGATGGTGCGGATCGTGGCCCGGTCCAACGCCGATCTGCAGCGGGTGATCGACCGGGTGGTGGGCTTCGACGGGATCGTCCGGTCCTCGACCGCGATCGCACTGGAGAACCCGGTGCCCTACCGGATCCTGCCGCTGGTGGACCAGGCCGCCGCGGAGTAGCCGCACCGGCTGTACGGGCCCGCCCCGTCACGGCCTCGGCAGCCGGGGCGCACCCGGCCGGGGCCGGTCCGGCTCAGCAACCGGGGACGGCCCCGCCGGTGCGCAGCGCGTCCAGCGCGGAGACCGCCTCGCCCAGCGTGCCCACCGGCACCAGCCGCAGCCCCGCAGGCGTGTTCACCTTGGCGTCCGCGCACTCGTCCTTCGGCAGCAGGAACACCGTCGCGCCGTCCCGGGCCGCCGCCTGGGTCTTCAGCGGCACGCCGCCCACCGCCCCGATCACGCCCTGGTCGTCGATGGTGCCGGTGCCCGCGACCTTCAGCCCGCCGGTGAGGTCGCCGCCCTTGCCGTCGCCGGCCAGCTTGTCGACGATGCCCAGCGCGAGCATCTGGCCGGCGCTCGGCCCGCCGATGTCGCCGAGGTCGACCTTCACCTTCACCTGGTCCGGCGAGAGGTGGAGGTAGGAGAGCGCGGCCGTGGTGGCGCTGTCCTGCGACTCGGCCATCTGCTGGGCGGTCACCTCCTCCGCCTTGGCCGGGTCACCCTGCGGGTAGACGGTCTCGGTCGGCCGGATCGCCTCGTCCTGGTCGAACCAGGCCCGCAGCGAGCGCCAGAAGGTGGTCTCCTCCCCCGGGTTGGTCGCCGAGATGGTGACCATCCGCAGCTCGCCCGAGGGGGTCCGCACCGGCGCGCCGGTGATGGTCAGCACCGGCTTGCCCTGGTAGCTGCCGAGGGTGTCCGCGGTCACGCCCGGCCAGGTCAGCGTGTAGGGCAGCGGGACGAAGGCGGCCACGGCGAACAGCGCGGTGATCAGCGCCCCGCACAGCGCCAGCGCGCGGGTCCGGGGAGCGGTCAGGGCCGGGGGCAGCTTGGTGTCGGACACAGGGGAAATCCAAACACACCCGGGCCGATGCCCGGCACTACCGCAGGGCGTCGGCGACCTCGGTGGCGGCCTCCACCACCCGGGGTCCGACCCGCTCCGGGACGAGGCCGTTCAGCATCACCACACCGACGCTGCCCTCGATCCCGCTCAGCCCGATCAGTGCCGCGGCGGCACCGCACGCCCCGGACTGCTCCTCCGCGCGGGTGATGACGAAGCCCTGCTCCGGACGGCGCTGGCTCGGGAAGCCGCGCGCCTCCAGGATCGCCCGCCCGGCGGCGCTCTCCCCCAGCGGGTGGCGCAGCCCGGTCCGGTACGCGACGTGGAAGTCGGTCCAGCTGGGCTCGACCACGGCGACGGCCAGCGCCTCGCTGCCGTCCACCAGGGTGAGGTGGGCGGTGGCGCCGAGGTCCTCGGCCAGGCTGCGCAGGGCCGGCAGCGCGGCCTCGCGCAGCAGCGGGTGCACCCGGTGGGCCAGCCGCAGCACGCCGAGGCCGACCCGGGCCCGGCCGCCGATGTCGCGGCGGACCAGCCCGTGCTGTTCCAGGGTGGCCAGCAGCCGGTACACGACGGTCCGGTTCACGGCCAACCGGGCCGCGAGCTCCGTCACCGTGAGCCCGCGCTCGGAGTCGGCGAGGAGCTTGAGGACCCGGACGCCACGGTCCAGGGTCTGGGAGGTCTCTGCAGTCACGACGCGCATTCCTTTCCGCGGCGGGGTCGCCGGAGCGGCGGCGCCGGTCCGGGACTCGGGTGTCGCGCGCAGGTGGGGTGGCCGCGCTCGGGCCGCGGTGTGTCGTCCTTGACGCCCTGGCGGTCCTGCGGAGCCCGTCTCGCGGGGGGTGTCCCGGCGGGAGAGCGTGTGGGAAAGGTAGTGAAGGAATTCTCGCGGCGGAAGTGGTTGTCCAAAATTCGGTCAAGATCAATTGCGCCGCGGCCACCAAATGGGGGCAAATGCGGGCAATCCACGAGCCGGGTGGGGGCGCCAGTTCGAACACAGTCCGCTGTCCGGACACCAGGCCGGAGGGGGCACCCGCAATCCGCGGAGGGGGGCCGGGCGGCGGGCCAGGCCTGATCCAAGAGACAGAACACCTAGAGCGCGAGGTTGCGCAGGACCGTCCAGGCCGCCGCGGTGCCGAGCACGGCGGCGGTGCCGCCCCGGCCCAGCGCGGGCCGCCAGCTCCGGCCGGCCAGGCCGTGCCGCAACCAGGTGAGGTAGAGCAGCGCGACCAGCGGCAGCGCGAGCAGCAGCGCCGCGTTGTCGTGCCAGGCCGCCGCGACGTCGCCGTGCAGCAGGTCGTACGCCAGCCGGGTGCCGCCGCAGCCGGGGCACTGCAGGCCGGTCACCTTCCGCCAGGGGCAGAACGGCAGCGCCTGCCCCGGCAGGTGCGGGTTCCGCGACCACAGGTACGCGGCGCCGGCCAGCCCGCCGGCGGCCACCGCCAGGGGCGGCAGGGCCGTGCGCACCCGGGCGGGAACGGCGAAGCCGCCCCGGCCGTCGTGGCCGGGGCGGCGCGCCGCGCGTGGTGGGCGCAAGGTCAGCCGCGCAGCAGACGGCCCTGGGCGTCCGTGCGGTCGTTGCTGACGAGGAACATGATGCCGTCGATCAGGGCCCAGAAGCCCAGACCACCGCAGGTCAGCAGCTGGGCGATGCCCATGCCGATGTGGCCGGTGTAGAAGCGGCCGACGCCGAAGCCGCCCAGGAAGAGCTGCAGGATGCCCGCGACGATCTTGGACTTGTCGGACAGCTCGGGCTGCGGGGCGGCGTAGGGCGGGTACGACACGTTCGGTGTGCTCCTTGTGAAGACATGTCCGAGGGCGCGACGGAAGAAGTCGCATCCTCGAGGGGTGAGGTACCGGCCGTGCTCACCGGGGCCGCGACAGCCGCCCGGAACGGGCGGAGCGCAGCTTTGACGGCCCGGAGGCGGCGCGGCACGCGGAACACTAGCGGACGATCAGGCCGGATGTCTCTACAAATCCTTCGCGTATACCTGAACGTCATATGGCCTTCGGGATACGGCCGGATTTCCCCGAAGGACCGTTACTTCGCCCATTCCCGGATTCGGGCGATCCGCGCCTTCAGCTGGTTGGCGGTGGCCTGCGCGGTGAGCGGACCGCCGCACTGACGGCGCAGCTCGTTGTGGATGGTGCCGTGCGGCTGGCTGGTGCGGTGGTGCCAGGCTGCCACCAGGGCGTTCAACTCCTTGCGCAGCTCGCGGAGTTCCTGGTGGGTCACGACCGGCCGCTGCTCGGCCGGCAGCTCCAGCAGGTCGGCCTCGTCGGCCGGCTTGCCCTTGCTGCGCTGGATCTGCCGGTGCTGGCGCTTCTGCAGCAGCATCTGCACCTGGTCCGGCTCCAGCAGGCCCGGGATGCCGAGGTAGTCCTCCTCCTCCTCGCTGCCCGGGTGCGCCTGCATGCCGAACTCCATGGCGTTGTACAGCACCCGGTCGAAGACCGCGTCGGAGCCGATCGCCTCGTAGGAGAACTCCTCGCCGCCGGCGCCGTCCGGCCCGTCGTTGGCCCGCTCGGCCTCGGCGAGCAGCCGGTCCTCCTCGTCGAAGAGGCCCTCGCCCTCCTTCTTCGGCCGGTCCAGCACGTGGTCGCGCTGGAGCTCCATCTCGTTGGCGAAGCCCAGCAGCATCGGGATGGTCGGCAGGAAGACGGAGGCCGTCTCGCCGCGCTTGCGGGCGCGCACGAAGCGCCCGACGGCCTGGGCGAAGAACAGCGGGGTGGAGATCGAGGTGGCGTACACCCCGACGCAGAGCCGGGGCACGTCGACGCCCTCGGACACCATCCGGACCGCGACCATCCAGCGGGACGTCCCGGCCGAGTAGTCGGAGATCCGCTTGGACGCCTCGGCCTCGTCGGAGAGGACCAGGGTGACCTTCTCGCCGCTGATCTCGCGCAGCATCTTGGCGTACGCGCGGGCCACGGTCTGGTCGGTGGCGATCACCAGGCCGCCGGCGTCCGGGATCGCCTTGCGGACCTCGGTCAGCCGGCGGTCGGCGGCCTGCAGC
Organism: Kitasatospora sp. NPDC090091; assembly: GCF_044747365.1. Taxonomy (NCBI): domain Bacteria; kingdom Bacillati; phylum Actinomycetota; class Actinomycetes; order Kitasatosporales; family Streptomycetaceae; genus Kitasatospora; species Kitasatospora sp. NPDC090091. The sequence goes on along the minus strand of NZ_JBIVDY010000015.1, from coordinate 67,801 downwards.
ACGCTCGGGATCCACTCGCCCTGCGGGGCCAGCGCGGTGCGCCAGGCCTGGGCGATCAGGTCCTTGGTCATCGGCTCGCCGAGCCGCGCCTCCAGCTCGTCGCCGGACTTCGTCCGCCAGCGCATGTTCCCGCTGTAGGAGAGGAAGATCACCGGGCGGACGACGTGGTCGGCCAGCGCGTGCCCGTAACCGTAGGTGTAGTCGGCCACCGACTTGCGGATGCCGTCGCCGCCCGCCTCGTACTGGACGAACGGGATCGGGTTGGTGTCCGAGCGGAACGGCGTACCGGTCAGCGCCAGCCGGCGGGCGGCCGGCTCGAAGGCCTCGAAGCAGGCCTCGCCCCAGGACTTGGAGTCACCGGCGTGGTGGATCTCGTCCATGATGACCAGCGTCTTGCGCGCCTCGGTCCGGTTGCGGTGCAGCATCGGGTTCACGCCGACGCCCGCGTAGGTGACGACGATGCCGTGGTACTCCCGGGAGAGCGGCCCGGAGGAGTACGCCGGATCCAGCTTGATGCCTATCCGGGCCGCGGCCTCGGCCCACTGCTTCTTCAGGTGCTCGGTCGGCGCGACCACGGTGACCTGCTGCACCAGGTGGTTGTGCAGCAGGTACGAGGCCAGCGTCAGCGCGAAGGTGGTCTTACCGGCGCCCGGGGTCGCGACGGCGAGGAAGTCGCGCGGCTGGGTCTCGATGTACTTGTCCAGCGCCCCCTGCTGCCAGGCCCGGAGCTTGCCGGCGGTGCCCCAGGGGGCGCGGCCGGGGAAGGCCGGCGAGAGGTGGTGCGAGGAGGTCGGCGCGGCCTGGCCGACGGCCCGGACGGGCGCGTGCGGCTCCGACACGTCGGAGAAGAGCGGCATCGAGGAGGCGGCGGCAGTACTCACGGTCTCCGAGGGGGATCGTCGCAGGTCAGAGGCGGAATTGCGGCCCCGGACCGCGGTCGGGCGGCAATCGGGCAACCCGCCCAGCGTACCGGCCCGGCGCCGATCGGGCGGCCAGGCCCGGCCCGCACGGGGCCGACCGCGGCGCATTCGGCGGCCGGAAACCGATGTGACGTGGATCACGTCGATTGTCCCGGGAAACCGGGTAAGAGCGTCTTCCCTCACGACTCTCACCAGGGTGAGGCCGCCCCACCCGCCACAGCCGTCGCCGAGGCCTCGCCGCACCGAGAAGGGAACCGCCGTGCACACCCCCACCGTCGACGAGACCGTCCAGGCCCGCCTGGTCCTCTCCACCCACCGCTCCGCCCGGCTGCGGGTCACGCTGTCCTACCGCCCGGACGACCCGCTCGCCGTCCGGATGGCGTTTCCGGCCGAGTTCTCGCTGGACGAGCCGGGCGACGGCCCGGACGGCGCAGCGGGCGACGCCCCGGCCGGGGGCCCCGGCGACGGGCCGGACCCGGACGGCGGCCGGGACATCGTCTGGGTCTTCGCCCGCCACCTCCTGGCGGCCGGCCTGGAGCTGCCTGCCGGCCTCGGCGACGTCCACATCCGGCCCGCGGCCGGCCGGCGCACCATGGTCGAGCTGAGGGCGCCCGAGGGCACCGCGCTGATCCGGTTCGACAGCACCGACCTGCGGCGCTTCCTCTGGCGCAGCCGGGTGGTCGTCCCCGACGGCGACGAGCACCTGTTCCTGGACCCCGACCGGGCGCTGGCCGAGCTGCTCGGCTGAGCCGCCCGGCCGAGCTGCCCGGCCGAGCGGGGCCGGGCCCGCGGCGGAGCGGGGCTCAGGAGGAGAGCCGGCGCATCAGCCGGACCCCCTGCGCCGCCGTCAGGTGCGGCAGGTACGCCTTGCCGATCGCCCGGGTGATGCTGGGCAGCGCCGCGGGGTCCGGGTACGCCATGTACAGCGGCCGGTACTCCGGCTGGAACTTCGCCTTGAACGCCAGCAGCGAGCGGAACCCGTACACCGGCTCCAGCACCCGGCCCATCCAGTCGAGCATCCGCTGGAGCCCGGTGGGCTCGGCGTCCCGCCCGGAGCGGGCCAGCGGCGCACCGGAGAGCGAGAGGAAGCGCGCGCCCTCCTCCTTGAAGCCCAGGGCGGCCGAGGCGATCAGGAACTCCGTCACCCCGCGGAAGCCGTCCGAGCGCCGGCGCATGAAGTCCAGCGTCCAGCCGACCGGCGCACCGTTCTCGTAGACCGGCATCCAGCTGGTCAGCCCGTGCACGGTGCCCTCGGCGTCGACCGCGACCAGCAGCCGGACGTCCGGGTCGTCCAGCTCCTCCAGCCCGCCGAGGGTGAAGCCCATCTCGGGTAGACCCTTCTCGGAGACCCATTCCTCGGAGATCGAGCGGATCTGGTCGCGCAGCGCGAGCGGCGCGTCGCGGTAGGCCCACCACTCGGCGGTGATGCCCTGCTTGCCGGCCTTGTTGAGCGCGGTGCGGATGTCCTGCCACTTGCGGCCGGTGAAGGCCAGCTGCGGCAGGGCGACCACGGTGTCCTCGGCGACCTGCAGCGAACGCCAGCCGAGCGCCCCGGCGGCGGCCTCGGTCTCCGGGGTGACGCTGTAGAAGCACGGCGTCCAGCCGCGGGCGTCGCAGTACCGGGCGAAGCCGGCCACCGCGCGGCGGCGAGCCTCCGGCTCGCCGAACGGGTCGCCGGTGGTCAGCGCCACGGTGGAGAGCACCCGGTAGGCGACGGCGGCCCGGCCCTCCTCGTCGAACCAGTAGTGGTTCCCGTCCCAGGTGGAGATGAATGAGAGGGTGCCGCCGCCGTGCGCGGTGAGCAGTGCCCGGGCCCGGGCGGCGTCCGCGGCGTCGGTGTGCACCACCGGACGGCGGAAGGACACCAGCAGCGCGGCCAGCGCGACCGCCCAGAAGGCGAGGCCGCAGTTGGCCTCCAGCAGCCGCGCGAACGGGCCGACGGCGATCGGGTAGTCGGGCAGCAGGTCGTTGTAGGCGGGCGGCAGGAACTGCGCGGGCAGGCCGGCGAGCAGCCCGCGGAAGGTCGCGGACGGCTCGAACTGGGCGGCCGCGGCCGCGCCGAGGCCCGCGTACGCGGCGGAGGCGAGCAGCAGCGCCCCGCCGAGCACCGCGCCGAGCCGGGCGAGCACCGCGCCGGGCAGCCGCAGGCGGAACCGTTGCCGGGTGGCCAGCAGCAGGGCGGTGGTGAGCAGCGGCAGCAGCAGTGCCTCGACGAAGTACTGCAGCACGCCCCCGCCGGTGGTGCCGGCCTCGGTGAACAGCCAGACCAGCAGCGCGACCCAGAGCAGTTCGGTGGCGACGGTGATCCGCCAGGCCAGCCGCAGCCCGCGGCGCAGGCCCTCGGCGAGGACCAGCAGCAGGGCCGGGAAGAGCGCGGCCATCAGCCGGCCCGGGGTGTCGAAGATCCGCTCGACCGCGTGCGCGCGGGCGCAGTCGTGCGCGGAGAGTGCGCAGAACTCGGCGATCTCGTCGGGGGTGAGCCGGTGCGAGAAGTACAGCTCGGAGAAGGTGTTGAACGGCCCGGTGGCGTTGTCGTAGAGCGAGGCGATCAGCGGCCCGAGGGCGGCCGCCACCAGGCAGAGCGCGACCAGCACCCGGGTCTCGGTGTGCGAGGAGCGCAGCGGGCTGCGCTGGCGCCGGCCGCGGGCGAGCAGCGCGCCGGCGCCGAGGCCGAGCAGCGCGCCGGCGAACCGCTGGACGCTCTGCAGGTGGCCGACGTAGAGGGTCATCACCAGCGGCACCAGCACCACCAGCAGGTGCAGCCGGCGCCGCCAGAGCACGGTGAGCCGGAAGCCGAGCACCCCGGCCAGTGCGAACAGGCCGGTGACCGGGCCGCACCCGGTCTGGTCGGCGACGGCGGCGGTCCACTGCTCGCCGGCCCGGGCGCCGACCCCGACCAGCGCGGTGCCGAGCAGGGTGCCGAGCAGTTGCCCGCCGAGCAGCACGCCGAGCGTGCGGGCCCGGCCGAGCCGGCTCTCGGCGACCGGGCCGACCAGGAGCAGCAGCAGGCTGGTGAAGACGTACGAGCCGGCGCTGGAGCACCAGATCAGCGAGGTGAACGGCGTCCACCAGCGGCCCTCGGCGAGGGTGGGCAGGCCGACGCCGATCCGGGCCAGCAGCTCCCGGGAGGGGCCGTGGGCGAGGGCGCCGGTGGCTCCGCCGACCGCCCAGAGGACGCCGAGCAGGGTGAGGGTGAGCGGCGCCGCGCGCAGCCGGCCGGCGATCCGGCCCGCCAGCCGGGCGGCGTGGCGCCGGCCGGGCCGCAGGGTGGGCCGGGGGCCGGGCTGCGGGGCGGGCTGCGGGGTGGGCCGGGGGCCGGGCTGTGCCGGGACGGAGGGCGCGCGTCGCTGCGCGGAGCGCAGTGGCGCCGTGCCGAGCTCGATCACCGGATCAGCTCCATCCGCTTGGCCAGCCAGGGCAGGTTCTGCTCGAAGGCCCCCCGGAAGACGGACCAGCTGTGCCCGCCGGGCAGGGTCTGGTAGTCGACCGCCATCCCGGCCTGCTTGGCGGCCTCGAAGGCCTTCTCCTGCTGGGGGCGGAAGTCCGGGTCGTTGGCGCCGACGACGAAGACGCCGGCGGTGTCCGGGAACGACCGGGCGGCCATCAGGTGCAGCGGGTCGACGGCCGCGAAGGCCGCTTCGTCGCCGCCGAAGGCCTTGGCGACGGTTTCGGAGTGGCCGCCGAGGGTGGGCTCGGACTGGCCGGAGATGTCCAGGAAGGTGCCGTACACCTGGGGCGCGTTGACGGCCAGCTGGAGCGAGCAGGTGCCGCCGAGGGAGAGCCCGCCGACGGCCAGCGAGGTGCGGCCGGTGGCGGTCTGGAGGCGGCTGTGGATCCAGTCCGGGACGTCCTCGGCCAGGTAGGTGTGGGCCTTGGCGATCCGGGAGTCCATGCAGAGCGTGTTGGTCCAGGAGTCCCCGGTCGGGTCGGCGACCACCACGATCGGGGCCAGGCCGTGGTGCTCGGCGGCGAAGGCGTCCAGGGTGTCCTGGATGGCGCCGGAGGTGATCCAGTCGGACGGGGCGCCGGGCTGGCCGGGCAGCAGGACCACGACGGGCAGCAGCGGCCGGGGGCTCGCCTGGTAGGCCGGCGGGAGGTAGACGTAGGCGTCGCGGGTCGCGAAGCCGGACTTGGTGCCGGGTATTCGGGTGCTGGAGACGGTGCCCTTGGCGGGGAGGCCGGGCGGGGCCTGCCAGACGTCGGCCAGCGCCCGGTCGGGCGGCGTGGTGACGGTGTCGGAGGCATGGCCGGAGGTCAGCGCCTGGGTCTTCGGCGCGAGCATCGTCCGGGCGGTCGGGTACTGGTCGAATCCTCGGTTGACCTGGGAGGCCGCGGTCAGCACCACCAGGGCGGCGCCGCCGGCGGCGTAGAACCGGTGGCGGCGGCGGGAGAGCAGCGGCGCGCGGAAGACCGCCAGGGAGATCCCGAACAGCGCGAGCGCGATCCACCCGATGACGTAGTCGGGCAGCCCCTCGGGGAACGGGTGCCACCAGCCGTCGACGACGAACTCGACCAGGGCGGTCAGCGTGCCGCCGAGGAGCACCGCGCCGACCGGGCGCAGGCTCCGCCAGCGCCGGTCGCGGGAGAGGGCGAGCGCGGCGACGGAGATCCAGCCGGCCGCGAGGACGGCGTACGGGATCGGGCCGTGCGTGAGCGGCCAGTCGATCGGGTTCCAGTTGAGGGCGAGCTCGGTGGTGGTCATACGTTCTTCCCCGGCCGGGTGGTGTCGGCCAGGAAGCCATAGGCCACCACGTTCCCCTGGTAGCCGTGTTCCTCGCTGTACCCGCCGCCGCAGGTGATCACCCGGAGCTGGGCGTCGGCGGCCTGGCGGTACACCCGGTCGTCCGGGAAGTCCTTTCGGTCGTGCACTTCGATGGCGTAGAGCTGGTAGACGGCGGTGGCGCCGTCCTCGCGGACGATCTCGATCCGGTCGCCGCGATGCAGCGCCCCAAGATGGTAGAAGACGGCGGGACCGCTGCGGTTGTCCACGTGGCCGGCGATGATCGCGGTGCCGCGCTGGCCGGGGGTGGCTCCCCCGCGGTACCAGCCGGCCAGATTGCGGTCGTTCTCCGGCGGCGTCTGCAGCCGGCCCTCCCCGTCCAGCCCGAGGGCGGTGACGGGGGCGTCGAGCCGGACGGACGGGATCCGGATCCGGGTCGGCGCGGAGGGCCCGAGCGGGGGGACGACGGAGACCGGGGCGAAGCCCGAGAGCGCCTGCCCCGCGGCCGGGACCGGCGGCAGGGCGAGCCGGCCGCCGTCGTGCAGCAGCCAGGCGCCGAGCACGAACGCGGCGCCGACCGCCAGGGTGCCCGGCCAGGGGCTCCTGCTCTGTTGGGCGCCCACCCGGCGCTCCCCTCTGCCGACGTCTTGACCGTTCCTGGGAGTTTCCTGGGAACAATTCAACCGGACCGGACTTTATGACACATCCATACGATGGTCGTACCGGCACCCGCCGATCGGCAGGGTCGCGGGTCCCGGGTCTGCTCCGACCAGGACGGCGATCACCCGGAGGGAGCAGCGGCCGTCAGGCCCGCCCCGCACGTCCATCGACAGCCTCGAACGGCGATCCGGTTGCATCAATCGGGCGATCGATTCCGATCATTCGTGGTGAATCAAGGACTGATCACGCCCACATGCCATGCTGACCCCGCTCAAAGGTCTATCACCGCACTTGTCTGACCGGGCAGTTGTCCGAACGGGCCCGGGCGACGGTACCCCACGAACGGAGTGACCATGGACGCTCTCTCCCGTCGGACCCTGCTGGCCGCCGGCGCTGCGACCGCAGCCACCCTCGCGGCCGGCTGCGCCGGGAACAGCGGGAGCACCGGGGGGAAGGCGGCACCGGTCCCGGCCGACCCGGCGGCGGACGGAGCCGGAGGGGGCGACACCCCGAAGCCCCCGGCCACCCTGATCGGCGACGGCTCCACCTCGGACACCGGCCCCCAGCCCCACCAGCCCACCGCCGAGCCGCTGAAGCCCGGCGAGCGCCCGCCGCAGTTCGTGGTCTTCTCCTGGGACGGCGCCGGCGAGCTGGACAACCGCCTGTTCGGCCGGTTCCGCCGGCTCGCCCGGGAGCACAACGCGTCGATGACCTTCTTCCTGAGCGGCCTCTACCTGCTGCCGGAGTCCAAGAAGGACCTCTACCGCCCGCCGCAGCACAAGGTCGGCGCCTCCGACATCGGCTACCTGAGCGACCAGCACATCCGCGACACGCTGGAGAACCTGCACGCGGCCTGGCTGGAGGGGCACGAGATCGGCACCCACTTCAACGGGCACTTCTGCGGTGCCACCGGCGTCGGCAAGTGGTCGCCGGAGGAGTGGGACAGCGAGATCCAGCAGGCGATGGACTTCGTCATGATGTGGCGGACCAACACCGGCTTCACCGACCTGCCGGCGCTGCCCTTCGACTACCGCCGGGAGCTGATCGGCAGCCGCACCCCCTGTCTGGAGGGCCAGCGCAACCTGCTGCCGACCGCCGCCAAGCGCGGCTGGCGGTACGACAGCAGCGGCAACGGCACCCAGGTCTGGCCGCAGAAGATCCAGGGCGGGGCGCTCTGGGACCTCCCGCTGCAGTCCATCCCCTTCCCCGGGCACACCTTCCAGGTGCTCTCGATGGACTACAACATCATGTTCAACCAGTCCGGCAGCAACACCAAGGCGGACCCGGCGCTCCACCCGGCGTACCAGGCGCAGGCCCGGGACGCCTACCTGATGGGCTTCGAGCGGGCGTACACCACCAACCGGGCGCCGTACATCATCGGCAACCACTTCGAGCAGTGGAACGGCGGCATCTACATGAACGCCGTCGAGGACGCGCTCAAGGCGATCGCCGGCCGGCCCGAGGTCCGGCTGGTCTCCTTCCGCCAGCTGGTGGACTGGCTGGACGCCCAGGACCCGGCGGTGCTGCGCAAGCTGCAGGGCCTCGCCCAGGGCCAGGCCCCGGCCGGCGGCTGGGACGTGTTCCTCGGCTCCCCCGGCCCGGCCGCCACCGGCGCCCCCACCACCGCCCCGGCGACCGCCGACGTCCCCGCCGGCGGGAAGTGACCTCAGGCCTTCCGCACCCGGCCGGACACCAGGGCGCCCAGCAGCGCCACCCCGGTCATGGTCAGGAAGATCACCGCGAACGCGCCGGACGAGCCGGCGCCCCCGGTCCCCTCCTGGGCGGCGGCCACCGAGCCGCCGCCCAGCGCCGCGAAGAGCACCCCGGCGAGGCCGACCAGCAGCACGTTGCCGAGCGCGTCGCTCATCTGCAGCGAGGCCGAGTTGGCCCCGGCGTCCTCCGGCGCGGAGAGCCGCATCATCAGCACGCTGATGCTCGCCACCGCCAGGCCCATCCCGATCCCGCCGACGCCCCAGGCCGCCGCCGCCACCCAGGCCGGCACCGCCGGGACCAGCACCAGCGCCGCCCCCGCGATCGCCACCGCGGTCAGCACGAACCCGCCGCGGATCATCGCCTCGCGGTACCGCTCGGCACCCGGCCGCCCCTGCAGCATCGAGCCCAGCGCCCAGGAGAGCCCGCCGCTGGTCAGCGTCAGCCCGGCCAGCGTCGGCGACAGGTCGCGCTGGGTGACCATCATCAGCGGGATGAAGGCCTCCGCCGCGAAGAACGCCCCCGCCGCCACCCCGCGCAGCAGGATCACCGTCGGCAGGCCGCGCCCGGCCCGCAGCGTCCCGGCGGGCAGCAGCCCCAGCACCGCGGGCAGCAGCAGCGCCGCCCCGGCGGCGGCCGGGAGCAGCCCGAGCAGGTCCAGCCGCTGGCCGGCGTACTGCAGCAGGCCCGCGCCGACCGCGGCCATCGCCGCCAGCAGGGTGCGGCGGCGGTCGAAGTCCGCACCCGTCGCCACCGGCTGCGCCTTCTCCGAACGCCGCAGTGCCGGGCCCATCACCGCGAGCGGCAGCAGGATCAGCACCGGGACGGCGAGGAAGACCCAGCGCCAGCCGAGGTGCTGGGTGACGGCGCCGGAGACCACCGGGCCGACGATCGAGGGCAGCACCCACGCCGCGGAGAAGGCCGCGAACACCGCCGGGCGCAGCCGCTCCGGATAGGCCCGGCCGACCACCACGTACAGCGCCACGATGACCAGTCCGCCGCCCAGGCCCTGGACGGCGCGCCCGGCGACGAAGACCCACATCCCGGGCGCCGCCCCGGCCACCACCAGGCCGGCGCCGAACACCGCGATGCCGGTGAACAGCGGCTGCAGCGGCCCGCGCCGGTCGCACCACTGGCCGGAGACGACCAGGGCGAACAGCGTGGTGGTGAAGTAGCCGGAGAACGCGAAGGCGTACAGGCCCAGGCCGTCCAGCTGACGGGCGGCGACCGGCATCGCGGTGTTGACCGCCGTCGCCTCGAAGGCCAGCAGCAGGACCACGGAGACGATCCCCAGGGTCAGCGCCCGGTAGGGGCCGCTGAGCACCCCGCCCGAGTCGGTCTCTTCGCTGGGCGCCGGAACGGAGTCGACCGAGGTGGGGGAGGCTGTGGTCATACGTAACATCGTAAGACCCGTCCGATCGAATGACCCCTGACTTTCAGACCTTGATCGACTCCTCGCAGGGCCCGCACGGCACTCGCCCGCGCCGGCCGGGCCCCGTCCGCCGGGTCAGTGCAGCGCCTTGAGGCCCACCACACCGGAGACGATCAGCAGCAGGCAGCCGATCCGCGCCAGGGTGCCGGGGTCGCCCAGCACCGCCATCCCGTACAGGGCCGTGCCGACCGCGCCGATGCCGACCCAGACCGCGTAGCCGGTGCCGATCGGGATCGAGCGCATCGCGTACGCCAGGCCGCCCATGCTCAGGGCCAGCGCGATGCCGAAGACGAGGGTGGGGACGAGCCGGGAGAAGCCCTTGGAGGACTCCAGGGCCACCGCCCAGACGGTCTCCAGGACACCCGAGATGATCAGAACGAGCCACGCCATGGCGATCGGACCTCCGCAGTCAGCAGCGGCCGGGTTGCCGCTGTACTGCGCCGTCTTGTCGTCACCGGGTACGACGCGCTCGTCCGGGGCGGCCGGATGAGGACCACCTGTCTCCGACCGTAGCACAGTCCGCCATGCAGAATTTACAAATGGATATTGACGGTCCGCCACGGCGTCCGCCAAGATGAATTCACCAACACGGCGAACGACGACAGGAGTCGGAAATGGACAGGAAGACGGTGGCCCCCGCTGCGCCCCGCACCTGTGCCGCGGCTCCCCGCTGTTGTCGCGCCTGTCGCTGCTGCCGCTGCGCCTGAACGCGCCCGCAGTCCAGCCCTCGGGCCGTTTCCGGCCCGGCTCCACCCAGCTCCGCCCCAGCTCGACCCCACGGCCGTGTGCCCGAGTGGTTCAGGGGACCGCCTGCAAAGCGGTTTACACGGGTTCGAATCCCGTCATGGCCTCCGTGAAAGCGAATTGCCGGTCGGCGCGAAATGCGCCTCCCGGCAATTCGTCGTGCCATTGACCCGGAATTCCCGTGCGGACCGCACGAAAGCGGGCCGGGAAATGCGGAGGGGCGGACGCACGTCGAACGCGGGGCGGACGCGGGCCGGGCGCGGTTCCGCCCGGCCCGGCACGCTCAGGCCGTGACGGCGTCCTCGGGCCGGATCGGCAGCCGGCCGACGGGCAGCCCGGTGGCCGCACGGACCGCCGCCGCCACCGCGGCCGGGGCGACCACGGCCGGCACCGCGCTGACCGCCTTGGCGCCGAAGGTGGCCACCACGTCCCGCTCCTCCAGCAGGGCCGCGATCCGCACCTCCGGGGTGTCCAGCGAGGTCGGCATCCGGTAGCCGGTGAGCGAGGGGTTGACCAGCAGGCCGCCCTCGGTGCGCAGGTCCTCCAGCAGGGCCAGGCCGACGCCCTGGGCGACGCCCGCCTCGATCCGGTCCTCGATCTGACGCGGGTTGAGCGCCCGGCCGACGTCCTGGGCGACCGTCACGTCCACCACCCGGACGGCGCCGAGCTCGATGTCCACGTCCACCACCGCCCGCATCGCGCAGAAGGCGATCGAGACGAAGGCGTCGCCCTGGCCGGCCTCGTCCAGCGGCTCGGTCGGGTGCGGCCGGCACTGGGCGGTCGCCCAGAGCTCCTTGCCCTCCAGCGCCTCGGCGACCGGCATGCCGAGCACCCCGTCGTAGGAGGTGATCTTGCCGTCGGCGATCTGCAGCAGCTCGGCCGACATCCCGAAGTTGGCGGCGATCGGCTGCAGCAGCTGGTGGCGGACCATCAGCGCGGCCCGCTCCACCGCACCGCCGGAGACCCAGGTGTGCCGGCCGCGCGCGGAGGGGCCGGCGATCGACTGGTCGCTGTCGGCCGGGGCGATGTAGACCTCGCTGACGCCCAGCACCGACTGCACGATCTGGCGGGCCAGCGTGGCGAAGCCCTGGCCGGAGTCGACGGCGGCACAGATCACCGTGGCGTGGTCGCCACTGACCCGCACCGTCGCGGTCGAGACCTCGTCCTCGCCCTCGGCGCCCAGCATGTGCACCATGCCCACCGCGTAGCCGATGCCGCGCCGCACGGCCGCCGGGTCGCCGGCGCCGCCCGGACCGCCCGGCAGCAGCCACTCGGCGTCCGGGTCGTCCACCGGGAGCGCGGGCAGCGGCTCCGAGGAGACCGCGTCCAGCAGCGCTGCCACCGGCGCGGGGCAGGTGACGGCCTGTCCGGTGGGCATCGGGTCGCCGGTGGCCATCGCGTTGCGGCGGCGGATCTCGACCGGGTCCACGCCGACCCGGGCGGCCAGCTGGTCGAGCTGCGACTCGTAGGCGAAGCACGCCTGGAGCGCGCCCTCGCCGCGCATCCGGCCGGCCGGCGGGTTGTTGGTGCGCACCGCCCAGGCGTCCACGAAGACGTTCGGGCAGACGTAGGGGCCGACCGAGAACGCGGTGGCGGCGGCCAGCGCCTCTGCCGAGACGTCCGCGTACGCGCCGCCGTCCAGCAGGATCTGCGCCTCGACCTTGACCAGCTTGCCCTCGGCGTCGGCGTGGTGGCGGTAGCGCAGCAGCGCCGGGTGGCGCGAGGTGTGGGTGTGGAAGGACTCCTCGCGGGTGAGGGTCATCTTCACCGGCCGCCCGGTGCGCAGCGCCAGCAGCGCCAGGGTGACCTGGAAGGAGAGGTCCTCGCGGTCGGAGGTGGCCCCGGGCACGCCGGTGACCACCAGCCGGACCCGGTCCGGCTCCAGGCCGAGGCAGCCGGCCGTGCGGTCGCGGTCGCCGTGCGGGTCGGTGGAGGACAGGTGCAGCTCCACGCCGCCGTCCGGGCGCGGCACGGCGAGGCCGGCCTCGGCGCCGAGCGGCGCCGGGTCCTGCCGGCCGACCTGGTAGAGGCCCTCGACCACGATCTCGCCGGCCGCCTCGGGGTCCCCGGTGCGCAGCGGCAGGTGCCGGAACAGGTTGCCGTCCGGGTGCAGTGGCGCGGCGGTGAAGGCCTGCTCGGGGTCGGTGACCGCCTCCAGCGGCTCGTAGTCGACGGCGATCAGGCCGACGGCGAGGCGGGCGGTGTCCGGGTGGTCGGCGGCGACCGCCGCGACCGGCTCGCCGTGGTGGCGGACCACGCCGGCGGCCAGGACCGGCCGGTCGGCGACGATCGGGCCGGCCGGGGCGCCGTCGGGGCCGCCGTCCGGACCCTCCGGCAGGTCGGCGGCGGTGACCACGGCGTGCACGCCGGGCAGGGCGAGCGCGGCGGAGGTGTCGATGCCCCTGATCCGGGCGTGCGGGTGCGGCGAGCGCAGCACCGCACCCCAGAGCAGGCCCTCGGCCCAGAGGTCGGCGGCGTACGGGTAGATGCCGAGCGCCTTGGGCAGCGCGTCGCTGCGCAGCGGGGAGCTGCCGAGCCCGAACGGCTCCGGTGCGCCGCCCTCGCCGCCGTCCTGCTGGGGTGCTGCGCCGATGTCGGTAGGCGACGTCATGATGCGTGGTCGTCCTCGGGGAGCCGGATGCCGTGGGCGGGGGTGGCGCCGTACGGGACGCCGGCGGGGGCGGTGCCGTCGGCCGGGGCGCCGAGCGGGGGCGCGGGGACGTACGGCGTGCCGTGGGCGGGCGTGCCCTCGTACCCGGCGCCCTGGAACGCGGTGCCGGTGAAGGCGGTGCCGTCGAAGGCCGCGCCCTCGGGGCCGGGGACCGGGGTGCCGTGGGCCGGCGTCGGCTCGTAGACCGGGCCGTCGTAGGGCGAGGCGTCGTAGCCGGGTTGCTGCGGGTAGCCCTGGTCCGGGTAGCCGCCCTCCGGCCCGCCGCCGGGCAGGTAGGTGCCGTGGGCCGGGGTGTGGCCCGGCCCGGCCGGCGCGTAGCCGGCCTGCTCCGGGAAGCCTGCCTGCTCGGGGTGGGCGGCCTGCCCGGGGTGGGCGGCCTGCCCGGGGAAGCCGGCCTGCTCCGGGTAGCCGGGCTGCTCCGGGTAGCCGGGCTGCGGGTAGTAGCCGGACGGCTCGCCGCCCTGCGCCGGGATGTCGTGCACCTGCGGCAGCACCCCGGTGTCGTAGACGCCGGTGTCGTAACCGCCCAGGCCGTCGGGGGTGCCGTACTGCATGCCGACGCCGACGCCGGTGCCCGCGGTGGTCGGGGTCTCCTCGGTCGGCGGCTGCGGGACGTGCTCGATCCAGGCGTCCTCGTCGGTGTACACCGGCGGGTCGGCCGGCTGCTCCGACTCCTCCGCCGCGGCCGCGGCGGTGGCCGGGTCGGCGCCCTCGGCGGCCGCCTGGGCGGCGAGCGCCGCTTCCGCCTCCTCGGCCTCGGCGGCGCGCGCGTCGGCGACGTTCTGCACCGCGGCCAGTACACCGCGGTAGCCGGTGCAGCGGCAGAGGTTGCCGCAGAGCGCCTGCCGGGCCTCGACCTCGGTGGGCCGGTGGTTGCGCTGCAGCAGGTCGTGCACGGCCATCGCCATGCCGGGGGCGCAGTAGCCGCACTGCACCGCGCCGGACTCGGCCAGCGCCTGCTGGACGTCGCTGGCGCCGCCGCCGGCCGACAGGCCCTCGACGGTGTTGATCTCGCTGTCCGCGGCCAGCGCGGCCGGGACGAGGCAGCCGGCCACCAGCTGGCCGTCGACCTGCACCGAGCAGGCGCCGCACTCGCCCTGCTCGCAGCCGTCCTTGGCACCGGCCAGGCCGAGCCGCTCGCGCAGCACGTAGAGCAGGCTCTCGCCGATCCAGGCGTCGGTGACGGGCCGTTCGAAACCGTTGACCCGCAGGGTGTACGAGGCACAGGGGCGCAGCTCGCGGCTGACCTGCGGCGCGTGGTCGAACGCGCCCGCGTCGAGGGTCTCGATGGGGTCAGTGGTCACTTCAGCGCCCTTCCCAGTGCCCGGCGGGCCAGCACCGATACGGTACGCCGCAGCCGGACGGCGGCCGCGCTCGGCCCCTCGGTCACGGCCTCCCAGGCACCCTCGGCGCCGTAGCTGTCCGGGACGCAGGCGGCGGCCACGTACTCGCCGAAGGCGGCCGTCGCGGCGGGGTCGATCTCCCGGCTGCCGTCCCAGTCGATGCAGCCGGCCACCCAGGCCTCGGCCTCCAGCGGGCGCAGCGGCACCGGGGCGACGGCGCCGACGGCGCAGCGCACGGCGCGCCGGGCGGGGTCGAGGACGAGGGCGACCGAGGCGGTGGCGCGGGCCGGGCCGCTGCGGCCGGTGGCCTTGAGGAAGACCTGCGGGGCGTGCAGCAGCGGGACGCGCACCCAGGTGAGCAGTTCGCCCGGGCGCAGCGGGTCGAGGCCGGTGAGCAGGTGGCTGACCGGGACCTCGCGGCTGGCGCCGGCCCGGGCGAGGGTGACGGTGGCCTCCAGGGCGGCGAGCACCGGAAGGGTGTCGCCGGCCGGGGCGGCGGTGGCGATGTTGCCACCGAGGGTGCCGACGTTGCGCACCTGCGGGGGGCCGGCGGTGCGGGCGGCGTCGGCGAGGGCGGGGATGAGGGCGGCGAAGTCGGGGCGGTCCATCCTGGCGTGGGTGAGTCCGGCGCCGAGCACGGCGGTGCCGCCGTCCTCGTAGCGCCAGCCGCGCAGTTCGGTGATCCGGCCGAGGCCGATCAGGGCGGCGGGGCGGAGGCGTCCGGCGTTGACGGCCTCCATCAGGTCGGTGGCGCCGGCCACCGGCACCGCGGCCGGGTGAGCGGCCAGCGCGTCGACGGCCTCGTCGAGGGAGGCCGGCAGCATGATCGTCCGGTTCACCTGGGTCCCACCGTGCTCCACTTGCTCATCGATCGCCTGCCGCCCGCGGCCCTCGGCCGGGTGTCCGCGTCGGCAGCCCGGCCTGGCCCGTAGGGTACGGGCGATCGGGCCGGGTTGGGCAACTCTGGCACACAATGCTCGATGATCATTTCGGGGCCTGCGAACGGGACTGCCCGATTGGGACGGATACCGGGCGGTATCTGCTCCGATCCGGACCGGACCGGAGCAGATGTTCATCTGTTCTTGACGTCCGACGGCCGCTCAGAAGTTCCCCCGGCCGTTCACCGCCCGGGGCCGGGCCGGGCTCAGACCGCCGGCGGCGGCCCGTCGATCGGCCGGCCGGCCACGCCGGGCCACCTCTGCCAGGGGTACGGACCGCCGGCCGGGCGGTACTCCACCCCGAGCGCGTCCAGTACCTCCAGGTGGGAGGCCATCCGGCGCTCGAAGCCGGCGTAGTCCCGCGCGGCCGGGTCGGCGGGCAGGGCGGACCAGGCGACCTCGGCGAAGGCGGCGAGCCGGGGGAAGGCCCGGTAGTCGATGTCCCGGGCGCTGTCCGTGAACTCGCTCCACAGGTTGGCCTGGGTGCCGATCACCCGCCGGGCCGCGGCCTCGTCCAGTTCGGCCGGCACCGGCTCGAAGCGGTAGACGTCCTCCAGGGTCCGCACGAAGCCGACCGGGATCGGCTCGTCCGGGCCGTCGGCCTGCCGGTGGTCGAGGTAGACGTGCTGCTCGGGGCACATCACCACGTCGTGCCCGGCCCGCGCGGCGGCGATCCCTCCGCCGAAGCCCCGCCAGGACGAGACCGCGGCTCGCGAGCGCCACCCCGCCCCGGGACGCCCGGCGGCCGGCACTGCCGCGCCCGTCGGCGGGGCGGCGACGGCCAGGCCGCCCTCCAGGATCTCGTCCCAGCCGATCAGCCGGCGGCCGCGGTCGGCCAGCCAGCGGTCGAAGTGCCGGATCAGGTGGCTCTGCAGCTCGTCCTCGTTGGCCAGGCCCAGCTCCCGGATCCGCGCCTGGGCGGCCGGGCTCTCCTTCCACTGCTCCTTCGGGCACTCGTCGCCGCCGAGGTGGATGAACTCGGACGGGAAGACCTCCAGGACCTCCTCCAGCACGCCCTCGAAGAAGCGCAGCGTGGCCTCGGAGGGGTTGAGCACGTTGTGGCTGACGCCCCAGTCGGTCCAGACGCCCAGCGCAGCGGTGTCCACCACGTCGGTGTTCCCCAGCTCCGGGTAGGCGGCGACGGCCGCCTGGGTGTGGCCCGGCAGGTCGATCTCCGGGACGACGGTGACCGCCCGCTCGGCGGCGTACGCGACGATCTCGCGCAGGTCGTCCTGGGTGTAGAAGCCGCCGTGCGGCCGGTCGTCGCGCCGCTGCCCGGCCCGGTAGCCGACCATCGAACGCTCGCGCCAGGAGGCCCGCTCGGTGAGCCGCGGGTAGCGCTTGATCTCCACCCGCCAGCCCTGGTCGTCGGTCAGGTGCAGGTGCAGCACGTTGAGCTTGTGCGCGGAGAGCTGGTCGACGAAGCGCAGCACGTCGGCCTTGGGCAGGAAGTGCCGGGCGACGTCCAGCAGCGCGCCGCGCCAGCCGAAGCGCGGGGCGTCCTCGATGTCGGCGCCCGGGAGCACCCAGCCGCCGTCGCGCAGCGGCGCCCGCCGGTAGGCGTCCGGGCCGAGCAGCCGGCGCAGCGTCTGCGCACCCCAGAGCGCGCCGGCCGGGCCGCCGGCGGTGATCACGGCACGGCCCGGGCGCACCGAGAGCCGGTACGCCTCGCCGGCCAGCGCCTCGTCGTGGACCAGCTCGATGCCCTCACCGGGCCGCCCGGGGGTGAGCGGAAGGCCGGTCGCGGCCGTCAGCGCGGACCGCAGCCACCGCTCCGCCCCGGCCAGTGCGGGCGGGGCGGTGAGGGTGGTGGCGTGGTCGAGCGGGAAGTCCCGGTCCGGGAGGCGGACGGAGCCCAGGGGGGCGGGGATGAGGTCCATCCCGTCATCCTGCCCCCGGCGCGGTCAACTGGCATAGACCAATCCGCGAACGTGTCGCGATGCGGAACGGTCCGGGCCGGGCGGTCCGCTACTTGTCGCCGTCGCCGCCCTGCGGCTTGCCGATGCCGTCGTAGATCTCCTTGCACATCGGGCAGACCGGGTACTTCTTCGGGTCGCGTCCGGGGACCCACACCTTGCCGCAGAGCGCCACCACGGGAGACCCGGAGAGCGCGCTCTCCATGATCTTGTCCTTCTGGACGTAGTGCGCGAAGCGCTCGTGGTCGCCGTCCCCGTGGGACACCTGCGGGACGGGCTCGACCAGGGTGCCGGTGCCGAGGCCGCGCTCGGGCTCAAGAGTGCTCATGAGTGCCAAGTCTATGGGCGGTCCGGGAAACCCGGCCAGTGTCGGGCCCGGCGGCCGGTCGCCGCGGCCCCGGTCGGGCGGGGGGCACGGCCCGCCGGCGACCTCCGGGCTCAGTTCAGCGTGGGGTCGTCCGGGTACGTCGCCAGGAGCGCCAGCGGGCCGCGCTGGCGGCGCAGCACCGAGCGCCAGAGCCGCTCCGGCTCCGGGCTGGAGATGTCGCCCGGCTCACAGTCGACCAGGTACCAGGCGCCGGAGGAGATCTCCGCCTCCAGCTGCCCCGGCGACCAGCCCGCGTACCCGGCGAAGATCCGCAGCCCGCCCAGCTCGCCGGCCAGCACCTCGGGCGGCGCCTCCAGGTCCACCAGGCCGATCGCGCCGTGCACCCGCCGCCAGCCGAGCGGCTCGACGGTGCCCGGCTCCCCCGGCGCCACCGCCAGGCCGAGCGCCGAGTCCAGCGCCACCGGCCCGCCCTGGAACACCACGGCCGGCTGGCCGACCAGCCCGCCCCAGCCGTCCAGCACGCTGCCCACCTCGACCGGGGTCGGTCTGTTCAGCACGACACCGAGCGCCCCCTCGGCGTCGTGGTCGAGGAGGAGCACCACCGCCCGGGCGAAGTTCGGGTCGGTGAGCACGGGGGTCGCGACGAGCAAACGGCCGGTGTGGGACCGGTCTCCGTGCGAATGGGCCGCCGTCATGCCTCACATGATCCCGCAGAACGGCCGGGGGCGGACACCGCAACACGAAGGCCGTCCGGACCGCCGCCGCCACGCCGCGCGAACACCCGTACGGACGCACCGGCGGGCGCGGCACCACCCGGCGAGAGCACCATCACGGGAGAGGCTCACGGGAACCACCGGGACGCCCACTACCATCTACTGATGGTGGACGCCCTTATGCGGTGCCGACTCGGTCATGCCGGGGGCCCGAACGCGCCCGTACGACCGGTCCACCGCCCGGCTCCCGTTCCGGAGCCCCACCCACTCCTCTGGCACCCCGGATTGCGAGAACGATGACCGACGACGTCCTGCTGGTCCACGGCGGAAACCCGCTCGAAGGCGAAATCCGCGTCCGTGGTGCGAAGAACCTGGTCCCCAAGGCCATGGTCGCCGCCCTTCTCGGGCAGGGCCCCAGCAGACTGCGCAACGTCCCGGACATCCGTGACGTCAAGGTGGTCCGCGGACTGCTCCAGCTGCACGGTGTCACCGTGCGCACCGGTGACGAGGACGGCGAGCTGATCCTCGACCCGTCCCACGTGGAGAGCGCCAACGTCGCGGACATCGACGCGCACGCCGGCTCCTCGCGCATCCCGATCCTCTTCTGCGGCCCGCTGCTGCACCGCCTCGGCCACGCCTTCATCCCCGGCCTGGGCGGCTGCGACATCGGCGGCCGCCCGGTCGACTTCCACTTCGAGGTGCTCCGCCAGTTCGGCGCCAACATCGAGAAGCACCCGCAGGGCACCTACCTGGTCGCCCCGCAGCGCCTGCGCGGAACCCGGATCGAGCTGCCGTACCCGTCGGTCGGCGCCACCGAGCAGGTGCTGCTCACCGCCGTCCTCGCCGAGGGCGTCACCGAGCTGCGCAACGCGGCCATCGAGCCGGAGATCGTCGACCTGATCTGCGTGCTGCAGAAGATGGGCGCGATCATCTCGATGGGCACCGACCGGACCATCCTGATCACCGGCGTCGACGAGCTGGGCGGCTACACCCACCGCGCGCTGCCGGACCGCCTGGAGTCCGCCTCCTGGGCCTGCGCGGCGCTGGCCACCAAGGGCGACATCTACGTCCGCGGCGCCCGCCAGCTGGAGATGATGACCTTCCTCAACACCTTCCGGAAGGTCGGCGGCGCCTTCGAGGTGGACGACGAGGGCATCCGGTTCTGGCACCCGGGCGGCGAGCTCAAGGCGATCGCGCTGGAGACCGACGTCCACCCCGGCTTCCAGACCGACTGGCAGCAGCCGCTGGTGGTCGCGCTGACCCAGGCGACCGGCCTGTCCATCGTGCACGAGACGGTGTACGAGTCGCGGCTCGGCTTCACCGGCGCGCTGAACCAGATGGGCGCGCACATCCAGCTCTACCGCGAGTGCCTCGGCGCCACCCCGTGCCGCTTCGGCGCCCGCAACTTCCAGCACTCCGCGGTCGTCTCCGGCCCGTCCAAGCTGATCGGCTCCGAGCTGGTCATCCCGGACCTGCGCGGCGGCTTCTCGTACCTGATCGCGGCGCTGGCGGCCGAGGGCACCTCGACCGTGCACGGCATCGACCTGATCAACCGCGGCTACGAGAACTTCATGGAGAAGCTGCGGGACCTCGGCGCCCACGTCGAGCTGCCCGCCGGGCAGCTGGTCGACGCCTGACCGGCACCCCGCCTACGGCGAGAGGCCGGGCCCCCCGGAAGGGGAGCCCGGCCTCTCGGCGTTCAAGGGGTTGCTCAGGCGCCCTTGGCGGCTTCCTTGAGCTTGGAGCCCGCGCTCACCTTGGCGCTGTAGCCGGCCGCGATCTGGATCGGCTCGCCGGTCTGCGGGTTGCGGGCGGTGCGGGCAGCGCGGTGGGTGCGCTCGAAGGTCAGGAAACCGGGGATGGTGACCTTCTCGTCGCCCTTGGCGACGACCTCGCCGACGATCTCGGCGAAGGCGGCCAGAACGGCGTCGGCGTCCTTGCGGGTCACCTCGGCGCGCTCGGACAGCGCGGCCACCAGCTCACTGCGGTTCATGTGTACTCCTGTGGTCTGTTCGCTTGCGGTGTGCGGGGGCCCACCGGTGCTCCCACCGGGGGGCACCCGGATGGGCCGCAGGTCCGCACACTGTGCTCATGCAGGCAATGCGTGGTCGCAGGCCGGGTCCGTACCCGATGCCGCGCGCCGGAGCCTTCGAAGGCCCGCCCGCCTGCCTGGATACGAATCCTGCCCCGTCCGGCCCCGAGAAAGCCAATCGGGCCCCGGCCGGGCCACCCGAACATCGCCCGCCCGTTGGAGGTGTGACGCTCCGTCGGCTCCGGCGGACCGGGCGCGGACGGCGGTCGGGACGACTCGCCGGAAGACCAGGGGGACGTTCCGTACTTGTCGGACACGCCTGCCCCGTGCAGGGCTACCGTACGCCCTAGGACTGACAAGCCCAAACACGCCCCTCGCCCTTGTGTCGCAAGGGTTCGGGGCGGGCCTGGGTGGGTAAGCGCGCTATTCGGACATTTGGCCGATCCGCGACACGAGCCGCGGGGCCCCCGTCAGAGCTTGACGGCGGGGAAGGAGGCGGTGTCGAGCGTGCCGACGATGCCCGGGGTCGGACGGGCCGCCACGGGGGCCTCCTGAGCACCCGCCAGCGCGGCCTCGCGGACGGCGGAGGCCACCGTCTTGGCGACGTCCTTGTGGAAGACGCTGGGGATGATGTAGTTCGCGTTCAGCTCGTCGTCGGCGACGGTGGTGGCCAGCGCCCGGGCGGCGGCGATCATCATCTCGGTGTTGACCGTCCGGCTCTGGGCGTCCAGCAGGCCGCGGAAGACGCCCGGGAAGACCAGCACGTTGTTGATCTGGTTGGGGAAGTCGCTGCGGCCGGTGGCGACCACCGCGGCGGTCTGCCGGGCCACCGCCGGGTCGACCTCCGGGTCCGGGTTGGCCAGCGCGAAGACGATCGCGTCCTCCGCCATGGTGGCGATGTCGTCGCCGTCCAGCACGTTCGGGGCCGAGACGCCGATGAAGACGTCGGCGTTCGCGACGGCCTCCTTGAGGCTGCCGGTGCGGCCCGAGCGGTTGGTGTGGTCGGCGATCCAGCGCAGGTTCTCGTTGAGGTCGTCGCGGCCCTGGTGGACCACGCCCCGCACGTCCGCGACGGTGGCGTGCTCGACGCCGGCCGCCAGCAGCAGCTTGAGGATCGCGGTACCGGCTGCGCCGGCGCCCGACATGACGACCCGGATATCGCCGATCTGCTTGCCGACCACCTTGAGCGCGTTGGTGAGCGCCGCCAGCACCACGATCGCGGTGCCGTGCTGGTCGTCGTGGAAGACCGGGATGTCCAGCGCCTCGCGCAGCCGCGCCTCGATCTCGAAGCAGCGCGGTGCGGAGATGTCCTCCAGGTTGATGCCGGCGAAGCCCGGGGCGATCGCCTTGACGATGGCCACGATCTCGTCGGTGTCCTGGGTGTCCAGGCAGATCGGCCAGGCGTCGATGCCCGCGAAGCGCTTGAACAGGGCCGCCTTGCCCTCCATCACCGGCAGCGCGGCGGCCGGGCCGATGTTCCCCAGGCCGAGCACCGCGGAGCCGTCGGTGACCACGGCGACGCTGTTGCGCTTGATGGTGAGGCGGCGGGCGTCCTCGGGGTTCTCGGCGATCGCCATGCAGACCCGGGCGACACCCGGGGTGTAGATCATGCTGAGGTCGTCACGGTTGCGGATCGGCAGCTTCGAGGACATCTCGATCTTGCCGCCGAGGTGCATCAGGAAGGTACGGTCGGAGACCTTGCCGATCGACACGCCGTCGATGGTGCGGAGCTTCTCGACGATCTCCTCACCGTGGGCGACGGACGAGGCCGCGACCGTCACGTCGATCCGCAGCGCCTCCAGGCCGGAGGCGGTGACGTCGAGGCCGGTGACGGAACCGCCCGAGGACTCGACCGCCGTGGTGATCGCACTGACGGCGTTGCCCCGGGCCGGGACTTCGAGCCGCACCGTGATCGAGTTGGAGACACTGGGCACCGTCGCCATCGACGCTTCCTTCTTCCGTCCATCGGCAGGCTCAACATTTTGTTGAAGGCATCGCCTGCGCATGCTAGACCTCGATCGTCGCACCTTCCAAGGGGTAGCCAGAAATAACGTTCATTGAGTGTGCGGATCCGACAACTTCTTGCCTCTCCGGGCCGATGCGTTACATTGGACGGGACACCGGCTCGATCCAAGCCCCCGGGCCCAACCTTCGTCCCTTCGAGGGACCACTTGCCGCGAGGCGAGCATGGCGGGTCGGTGTCATCTAACGTCTGAAGGCCCCTCACCATCGGTGAGGGGCCTTCGCCGTCCCGGCGGACCGACCGTCAGCCGTGCAGCAGCGCGGGCACTCCGGCCGCGTCCGGCAGGTCGTCCGGGCCGGAGAGCACGGTCAGCCGCTGGGTCGCCCGGGTCAGCGCCACGTAGAGCACCCGCAGGCCGGCCTCCGACTCACCGGCGATCCCGGTCGGGTCGGCCACCACGGTCGCGTCGTACTCCAGGCCCTTGGCCTCCAGGCTGCCCAGCGCCACCGCACGCTCGCCCAGGCCCTCGGTCCAGCCGGCCGCCTCGGCCCGGCGGTCCATCGGCACGACGACCGCCACGGTGCCGTCCACCTCCGCCAGCAGCCGCTCCAGCTCGGCCCGGGCCGCCGCGCCGAAGGCCTCCGGCGAGGGGTCGGCGACGGCGGCGAACCGCGGCTCCACGCCGACGTGGCGCACCGCGCTCGGCGACGGCGTGCCCGGCGCGGCCAGTGCCAGCACCTTCGCCGCCACCTCGGCGATCTCGGCCGGGTTCCGGTAGTTCACGGTCAGCGTGTAGCGGCGGCGCGGCTTGCCGGAGAGCACCTCGTCCAGCGCGGCCTGCGCCTCCCGGGGGAACGGCCAGGAGGACTGTGCCGGGTCGCCGACGATGGTCCAGGTGGCCGTCCGGGCCCGGCGGCCGATCATCCGCCACTGCATCGGCGTGAGGTCCTGCGCCTCGTCGACGATCACGTGGGCGTACTCGGTGCGCTCCACCGGCACCCGCTCACGCTGTCTGGAGCTGCGGTCGGCGAAGGTGGTGACCTCCTCCAGTCCGCTCAGCAGGTCCACCGCGTCCACCTCGCGGACCTTCGGCCGGGCCGCCTCGCCGAGCAGCACCTGGAGCTCGTCCACCAGCGCCACGTCGTGCGCCGAGAGCGCGCCCTCGCCGCGGCCGTCCAGGTGCCGCCAGGACGCGGCCAGCACCTTCGCCTCCTCCGGCGTGACCGCGCGGCGGGCGATCCGGTTGGTGTGGCGGCTCTGCTTCAGCGTGCCGAGCACCCCGCGCGGGGTCAGGGCGGGCCACCAGGCGTCCAGGAAGTCCAGGAACGGCGCCTCGTCCGAGACGTACTCGTCGAACGCCTCCTTCTCCTCCTGGCGCTGCTCGCGGGCGTAGTGGTCGGCGGGCTTGGGCAGGTGCCGGGTGGCCTCCTGCCAGAGCGCGTCCAGCAGCAGCCGGCGGGCGCGCGGGCGCAGCAGGTTCAGCGGGGTGCCGCCGGAGCCGATCACGTGGCCGCGCACGGCCTTCAGCCGGCCCGCGTCCAGCCGCAGCACCTCGCCGCGGGCGACCACCTTGAGCTCCTGCGGGGCGCGCAGCTCCAGCGTGCCCCGGGCGGCCCGGCGCAGCAGCTGGACCATCCGGGCCGAGCCCTTGATCCGGGCCGCCTCCGGGGTGTCGTAGGTGCCCGCCTCGATGCCGTCCACCAGCGAGCCGACCGCGCGGATGGCGACCTGGCCCTCCTCGCCGAGCGCGGGCAGCACGCCCTCGGTGTACGAGACCAGCAGCGGGGTCGGGGAGACCACCAGAATGCCCCCGGCGTAGCGGCGCCGGTCCTGGTAGAGCAGGAAGGCGGCACGGTGCAGGGCGACGGCGGTCTTGCCGGTGCCGGGGCCGCCGGTGACCAGGGTGGCGCCGGCCGCGGCGGCGCGGATCACCTCGTCCTGCTCCCGCTGGATGGACGAGACGATGTCGCGCATCGAGTGGCTGCGGGCCCGGCCGAGCGAGGCCATCAGCGCGCCGTCGCCGACCACCGCCAGCTCGCGGCCGTCGAGGGTGGGGGTGAGGTCGGGGCGGAGCAGGTCGTCCTCGACGCCGACCACCTTGCGGCCCTTGGAGCGGATCACCCGACGGCGGATGACCCGGCCCGGCTCCACCGGGGTGGAGCGGTAGAACGGCGCAGCCGCGGGCGCCCGCCAGTCGATCACCAACGGGCCGTACTCCGCGTCCAGCACCCCGAGCCGGCCGATGTGGAGGGTCTCCGCGACGGCCGGGTCGGCCGGGTCGAGCGGGGTGTTGGAGGGGATGCCGTGCTCCTCCGGGGCATCGGCCTGCTGGAGGTCGATCCGGCCGAACAGGAAGTCCTCGAACTCGTTGTTGAGCCGCTGGAGGTGCGCACCGGCCCGGTAGACCTGGGCGTCGCGCTCGGCGAGCGCGCCGGGGGTGCCGACGTGCACGCGCCTGGCGGCGTCCTCCAGGATGTACTCGGCCTCGGCGAGCTTCTCCTCCAGACGGTGGTAGACCGTGTCGAGGTGGCGCTGCTCGCCGGCGATCTCGCGCTCGCGGACGGTCTCGGAGTCGGTGGCGGCGGTGGTGTCCGTGTTGCTCTGCATGGCCTCGGTGGTTGAAGCGGGAGTCCGGCTCTGGGAAACGAGCGGACGGAAGATCCTACGCCGTCAGCCCCGCCGCGCGCCGCACCGGGAGCCGGGAAAACGTGAAGGCCGCCCCCCGCGGTGCGGTGGACGGCCTTCACTGTGAACATGGGGTGGTGGAGATGCCGGGAATCGAACCCGGGTCCAGTGGAGTGGATTCAGGACTTCTCCGAGCGCAGTCCGCTGTGAGTTTCTCGGCCCTGGCGGTCACGCGGACAAGCCGCCAACAGGCCCAGCTGCTGTTTGATTTCCCATCCACCCCCGCAGCCCGGGCGGACGGTTGAGTTCCCTAGATTATGCCAGGGTCCGGGTCGGGAACTCCCCGGTCTGACACCCAAGCGCTATCGGTGCTTATTAGGCAGCGAGAGCGAACTGCTGGGAATCGCTCTTAGAGTTGGCGATTATTTGTTTGCGACAGATGGTTAACGAGATCATTGCCGCGTTCCTCGGCTCGCTTCTCCTGTTTCGACGTCCCCTGTCGAAACCGATCATCCCCATGTTTTGTTGAGAAACAGCTCGGACGGTGGCCGTCCGTGTTGCTGGCGCCATAGTACGCGAGGCGGCTGGCGAGGGTCCAGCGGATTAACTCCGCGTCGCCGGGTCAGCCCTGGCGGCGCCGGGCCGCCGCAACGGCCCGGGCCGTCTCGCGGGTGTCCTGCTTCTCACGCAGCGTCTGGCGCTTGTCGTACAGCTTCTTGCCGACGGCGAGCGCGAGTTCGAGCTTCACCCGGCCGTCCTTGAAGTACAGCGAGAGCGGGACCAGGGTGTGGCCGGCGTCCCGGACCTTGGTCTCGATCTTGCGGATCTCCAGCTTGTGCAGCAGCAGCTTGCGCTTGCGCCGCGCCGCGTGGTTGGTCCACGTCCCCTGGGTGTACTCGGGGATGAAGACGTTGTCGATCCACGCCTCGTGGTTCTGGATGTAGGCGTAGCCGTCGACCAGGTTGGCCCGCCCCTCCCGCAGCGACTTGACCTCGGTGCCGGTGAGCACGAGGCCGCACTCGTAGGTGTCGAGGATGGTGTACTCGTGCCGCGCCTTCTTGTTCTGCGCGATCAGCTTGTGTCCGGTTTCCTTTGCCATAACACGGGCATTCTCGCACCTCCGCCCGGGTCGGGGCAGCCCCTTTAGGTGCGCGTCCCCAGCCCGGCGAGCACCCGCAGCGCGAGCGCCGCGGCGTCCTCGGTGCCGGCCGCGGGCACGTCCGGGGTCAGGCCGCCGCCCTCCGGCGACCGGCCGGACGGCGTGAAGTAGCGGCCGACGGTCAGCTCCAGCACCGCGCCGTCGGCGAGCCGGCTGGGCTGCTGGACGGTGCCCTTGCCGAAGGTCCGGGCGCCGACCACGACGGCCCGGCTGCGGTCCTGGAGGGCGCCGGTGAGCAGCTCGGCCGCGCTCATGGTGCCGCCGTCCACCAGCACCACCAGCGGGGTCCGCTGGTCGCCGCCGGCCGGGGCGGTCAGCTCCCGGGTCTCGCCGCGCTCCTGGTAGGAGCCGATCGGGCCGCCGTCCAGGAAGGCCGCGGCGGTGCCGGCGGCCTCCTCGACCAGCCCGCCGGAGTTGCCGCGCAGGTCGAGCACCACGCCGGAGTGCGGGCCGCGCAGGGCGGCGCGCACCTGTTCGGCCACGCCGCTGGTGAAGGCCCGCACGGCGATCCGGACGACGCCCCGGTCCAGCCGCTCGACCGCGACCTGCTGGCTGTCCAGCAGTGCCCGGCGCAGCCGGACCTCGCGGACCTCGCCCTCGTCGCGCTGGACGGCCAGCACAACCTCCGAGCCGACCTGGCGCTCGCCCTCGCGCCCGCGCAGCCGGGCCACCACCTCGGTGACCGGCAGGCGGTCGGCCTGGTCCGTCCCGATCCGCAGCAGCCGGTCGCCCGCCGCGATCCCGGCCTCGGCCGCCGGCCCGCCCGGCTGCACCTGCGAGACGGCGGTCACGCCGTCCTGGCCGCGGCCGACCGAGAGCCCCACGCCCAGGTAGCGGCCGTCCAGGCCCTGGCTGAACTCGGCGTA
The DNA here is from genome assembly GCF_044747365.1 of Kitasatospora sp. NPDC090091. Taxonomy (NCBI): domain Bacteria; kingdom Bacillati; phylum Actinomycetota; class Actinomycetes; order Kitasatosporales; family Streptomycetaceae; genus Kitasatospora; species Kitasatospora sp. NPDC090091. The sequence goes on along the minus strand of NZ_JBIVDY010000015.1, from coordinate 41,061 downwards.
CTCCTGCGCGCTGTAGTAGGCCCCCCAGCGGTCGCCGCTGGCGCCGATCAGGTGCTCGGCCTGCTGCTCGGAGAGCGCGGCGCCGGCCGGGTCCTGTCCGGCCGCGAGGGTGGCGACGGCGGCCGGGGCAGCGTCGGCGGACACCCGCCGCCCGGGCGCGCCCGAGTCGCCCCAGGCGCCGGCCGCGGCGCCGGCCAGCAGCACGGCGCCGAACACCAGGCTGAGGGTGGCCGCCTGACGTGCCCTGCGCGGAGTTTCTGGCATGGCATCGGAGTGTAGGCGCAGCGCGCCGCGCGGCGGGCCGGAACGGGTGACGGCGGAACGCCGACGGCCCCGTACGGCGCAGTGCCGTACGGGGCCGTCGGGGCCGGCGGGGTCAGACCTTGAGGTACTTGCGGAGGGTGAAGAAGGCCGCGATGCCGGCCATGCCCATACCGACCACCACCAGCAGCGGTATCACCGCCAGCACCGAGCCGAGCCCGATGAAGTGGATGAACTGCACCCGGTCGGCCAGCCAGTTGTGGACGAAGAAGTGCCCGCCGAGCAGCAGGCCGGAGGCCATGACCGCGCCGAGCAGCGCGGCGAACGCGGCCTCGGCGATGAACGGCATCTGGACGTAGAAGTTCGAGGCGCCGACCAGACGCATGATGCCCGTCTCGCGCCGGCGGCTGTACGCCGACACCCGGACGGTGTTGACGATCAGCAGCAGGGCCACGAAGAGCATCAGCACCATGATCACGAACGCCGCGGTCTGCAGACCGTTCAGCAGGCCGAAGAGGTTCTCCAGGATCTTCCGCTGGTCCTCGACCGACTTCACGCCGGGCTTGCCGGCGAAGGCGCTCTGGATGACGTCGTACTTGGTGGGGTCCTTGAGCTTCACCCGCCAGGACTGCGGGATCGCCTCGGGGCCGAGGACGGAGATGAGCGGGTTCTCCGGGTTCATCTCCTTCCAGTGCTTGTACGCCTCCGTCGAGTTCTCGAAGGTCGACGACTGGACCACCGAGTCCATCTTGTCCAGCTGGGACTTGATGTCGGCGATCTGCTGGTCGGTGGCCGCGCCCGCCTGGCACTGCGGCGAGTTGCGGGCGTCCGACTTCGTGCAGAAGTAGATGCTCACCTCGACCTTGTCGTACCAGTACCCCTTCATGGAGTTCACCTGGTCACGGACCAGGAGGGAGGCACCGGCGAGGGCGAGGGAGAGCGCGACGCTGACGACGACCGCGATGGTCATCGTCAGGTTGCGGCGGAGACCCACACCGATCTCCGACAGGACGAACTGGGCGCGCATGCGTTCAACAACTCCAGGGTCGGTACTGCTGGTCTGGCGAGACGGCCGGCGGCCTACGGGATCAGTGCTGGTACCCGTAGACGCCGCGGGCCTGGTCGCGGACCAGCAGCCCCTTGTCGAGCTCGATCACGCGCTTGCGCATCTGGTCGACGATGGCCTGGTCGTGCGTGGCCATCAGCACCGTGGTCCCGGTGCGGTTGATGCGGTCGAGCAGCTTCATGATGCCGACCGAGTTCTGCGGGTCGAGGTTGCCGGTGGGCTCGTCCGCGATCAGCAGCATCGGGCGGTTCACGAACGCCCTGGCGATCGCGACGCGCTGCTGCTCACCACCGGAGAGCTCGCCGGGCATGCGGTCCTCCTTGCCGCCGAGGCCGACCAGGTCGAGCACCTCGGGCACCACCTTGTTGATGGCGCTCTTGGGCTTGCCGATCACCTCGAGGGCGAAGGCCACGTTCTGCGCGACCGTCTTGTTCGGCAGCAGGCGGAAGTCCTGGAAGACGGTGCCCAGCTGGCGGCGCATGTGCGGCACCTTCCAGTTGGACAGCTTGCCCAGGTCCTTGCCGAGCACGTGCACCTCGCCGGTGCTGGGGCGCTCCTCGCGCAGGCACAGGCGCAGGAAGGTGGACTTGCCCGAGCCGGACGAGCCGACCAGGAAGACGAACTCACCCTTCTCGATCTCCAGCGAGACGTTGTCCAGGGCGGGACGATTCTGCTTGGGATAGGTCTTGGAGACGTTGTCGAATCTGATCACGGCTGCATCACGGGGGCCATCCTAGGCGGCGCCAGTCCTCGGTCGATCCACCCCAGGGCCGCCCGGCCCGGGGACGGGCGGAGGGAGCGGAAGGGCCGCTCCCGGCTTGGGACCATACGCGAACCGGCACCGGGCTCGCAGGGCCCGCCCGCGACATTTGGCGAAACCTGGGGGACAATGCCCCGTTATGCCCGGAAAATTAGGAGGCATCTCACAGCGCGGGGGCCGGAACGCCCGGAACCTGGCAGAGTGGAGGTGGTGGCCGTGACCGGCCGCTCCCCCGCACAGGGCACGAGAAGGAACCAAAGCCCCGTCCGGTGCGTTGGCTCAGCAGCAAGGAGGAGATCGCATGACTTGCGACCATCTGGTGTGCGCCAACTGCAACGGCCGCGTGAGCGAGGGCCGGTGCCCGGTGTGCCGCGCCAACCGGGCGCGACTGCAGGAGCAGCACGGTCCGTTCGCCGCGCTCTCGCCCGCGATGCTGCTGGCCCTGCTGGCCGGACTGCTCGCGGTGGCGCTGATCGCCCGCCAGGCACTGGCCTGACGCATCGGACGTACGAAAGGGCCCCCCGACCGGTGTCGGGGGGCCCTTTCGACGTCCTGACCGCTACGCGGCGGTCTCGCGCTGCTTGCGCCAGCGGATGCCGGCCTCGATGAAGCCGTCGATGTCGCCGTCCAGCACACCCTGCGGGTTGCCGACCTCGTACTCGGTGCGGACGTCCTTGACCATCTGGTACGGGTGCAGCACGTAGGAGCGCATCTGGTTGCCCCAGGAGCTGCCGCTGTCCTTGAGCGCGTCCATCGCCGCCCGCTCCTCCTGGCGGCGCCGCTCCAGCAGCTTGGCCTGGAGGACGTTCATCGCGGACGCCTTGTTCTGGATCTGCGAGCGCTCGTTCTGGCAGGAGACCACGACGCCGGTCGGGATGTGCGTGATGCGCACCGCCGAGTCGGTCGTGTTGACGCCCTGGCCGCCGGGGCCGGAGGCGCGGTACACGTCGATGCGCAGCTCCGACTCGTCGATGTCGACGTGGTCGGACTGCTCGACGACCGGGAGGACCTCGACACCGGCGAACGAGGTCTGCCGGCGGCCCTGGTTGTCGAACGGCGAGATGCGGACCAGGCGGTGCGTGCCCTGCTCGACCGAGAGCGTGCCGTAGGCGTACGGGGCCTTGACGGTGAAGGTCGCGGACTTGATGCCGGCCTCCTCCGCGTACGAGGTGTCGTACACCTCGGTCGGGTACCCGTGCCGCTCGGCCCAGCGCAGGTACATGCGCATCAGCTGCTCGGCGAAGTCGGCGGCGTCCACGCCACCGGCCTCGGCGCGGATGTTGATCAGTGCCTCGCGGGCGTCGTACTCGCCGGAGAGGAGGGTGCGGACCTCCAGCTCCTCGACCGCCTTCTTGACGGCCGCCAGCTCGTTCTCGGCCTCGACGCGGGTGTCCGCGTCGTCCTCGGCCTCGGCGAGCTCGAACAGGACGCCGAGGTCCTCGATTCGGCCGCGCAGGTTCTCGACCCGGCGCAGCTCGCCCTGGAGGAAGGAGAGCCGGCTGGTCACCTTCTGCGCGTTCGCGACGTCGTCCCACAGGTCGGGGGCGGCTGCCTCCTCCTCCAGGCGCGCGATGTCGGCCCGGATCTTGTCCAGGTCGAGGACGGCCTCGATCGACCCCATGGTCGTTTCGAGGTTCTTGAGCTCTTCGGAAGGATCGACGGCTGCCACGCCCCCCAGGGTAATGGTTCCGGGGGTGGTCATGACGACACCGGGGTCCTCCGGTCCGCTACGGGGCCCGCGGGGCGGTGGAGTGGACCGCCGGACGGGCCGGGTGGCCGGCGTCCGGGGCGGTCGCGGCGAAGGCCGTCCAGGCCGCCGCGGCACCGGCCAGCAGCAGGACGACGGCCAGCAGCACGGCCAGCACCCGGCGGCGGCGCAGCAGGGCCTGGCGGTCCCGCCGGTGGGCGGCGCCGGGGGCGGTGCGCTGGGCGCGGGACTCCGCCGCGTAGGAGGCCAGCTCCTCGGCGGAGGGGCGGCGCAGGCTGGTGTGGGTGTCGCGGGTGGAGTCGGGGGCGGCGCCGGGCACCAGCGGGACGGCCGGGCCGCGGCGGCGCTTGTGGGTGCCGGGGCCGGCGTCCACCTCGGCGTAGACCGCCTCGCCGGGGGTCAGCGCCTCCTCCGCCGGGGCGCGGCCCTGCTGCGGGATCGCCAGCACCGGCAGCCCGGCCAGCGCGGGCAGCTGCTCGCGCAGCCGGTCGGCCAGCTCGGCGGCGCGCAGCCGGGAGGCCGGGGCCTTGGCCAGGCACTCGGCGATGATCCGCCAGAGCCCTTCGGGCAGGCCGGGCACCGGCGGCACCTGCTCGGTGACGTGGCGGCGCAGCACCGCGCCGGTGTGGCCGCCGCCGAACGGGGTGAAGCCGGCCAGCAGCTCGTACAGGACGGTGGCGAGGGCGTAGATGTCGACGGCCGCGCGCGGCTCCAGGCCCTCGATGATCTCGGGCGCGAGGTAGTCGGGGGTGCCGATGATCCGGGTGGCCCTGGTCCGGCGCGGGGCGTCGACCAGGCGGGCCACGCCGAAGTCGGTCAGCTTGGCGCGCGGGGCGCCGCCGGGGCCGGGGACGGCGGCGAGGTCGAGCAGGACGTTCTCGGGCTTGACGTCGCGGTGGACGATGCCGGCGGCGTGCGCGGCGGCCAGGCCGTCGGCGACGTCCGCGATGATCGAGACGGCGGTCTGCGGGGCGAGCGCGCCGTCGCGCTCCAGCCGGGAGCGCAGGTCGGTGCCCTGGACCAGCTCCATGACCAGGGCGAGGTCGCTGCCGTCGACGACCATGTCGCGGACGCCGACCACCCGGGGGTGGTCGAGGCTGGTCAGCGCGGCGCGCTCCTGGACGAAGCGGCCGACCAGCACCTGGTCGGAGGCGAGGTCCTCGCGCAGCAGCTTGACCGCCACCGGGCCGTCCGGCCCCTCGCCGAGCCAGACCGTCCCGGCCGAGCCGCGGCCGATCACCTGGTGGACGGTGTAGCGGCTGCCGATCTTGCGTGCCAATGCTGCTCCGTGGGCGGCGGGAGCGCACCGGGAGGGTCCGGGGCGCTCGGTGGGGCGGGACAACAGCGACCAACCTACGCGCCCCGGACCCCTCCGCGGGCCGCCTGAGGCCGCTCGGCGGGTCCTGGCGGCAGGAAATCCTGTGAATTGTCGACAAAGCGTCAAAGTTGCCGCCGGGCAGGGCAGCGGGAACGGCGTGCCCCGCCCGGCGGCACTCCCCCGGGTCAGCTCTTCGAGCTCCCGACGAGGTTGCTCACCCAGTCGCTCGCGGTGTGGAACCAGCTCTGCACAGTGGCCCAGTACTCCGGCAGCGGCGTGAAGTTCCACAGCGCCACCGCCGCCACGGCCAGCACCAGCAGCACCATCAGGCAGCCCTTGAGGCAGCCGAGGCCCGGGATGTACATCCGGTTGCGGCTGCGCGGGCGCGGCTCGCGGGCCGGCCTGGGCTCACGGCGGGCCGGCTCCGGCGGCGCCTCCCGGCGCTGCGGGGCCTCGCGGTACTGCGGCGCGGGCGGCTCGGCCCGGCGCGGCACGGCGGGCGGAGCCGGCTGCGGCGGCGGGGCCTGGTAGCCGCCGGGCGGCTGCTGCGCCGGGCGGCCCTGCGGCTGCCCGTACCCGGGCGGCGGGGCCTGCTGGTAGCCGGGCGACGGCGGCTGGTTGTAGCCGCCGGGCGGCTGCGGGCGGCCGCCGGACGGCGCGTGGCCGCCCTGCCCGGCCTGGTAGGGCGGCGGGGCCACCGGCGGGCGCTGGGCGTACCCCGGCGGCGGGGCCTGCTGGTAGCCGCGCGGCGGCGGCTGCGGCGGCCGGTACCCGGGCGGGCCGGCCTGGCCGCCCTGTCCGGCCTGGTAGGGCGGCGGGGCGACCTGCGGGGCGTCGAAGTCCGCCGGGTCGAAGTAGCCGATCTCGGTCTGCTGGTTGCGGTCCCGGGCGGCCCGCAGCTGGGTCTGCCACGGGTGCGGCGCCTCGGCCTGCGGCGGTCCGGGCGGAGTCGGGGGGACCGCCGTCGGCGGCATCACCTGGGTGCGGTCGGCGGCGCCGTACGGGGCCGCCGGCGGCTGGGTGCCCATCACCCGGGTCGCGGCGGCCGGGTCGAACTGCCCGCCCGGCTGCCCGGCCGGCAGCACCTGGGTGCGGTCGTCGGCCCCGGGCGCGCCGAGGGGGCCGGCGCCCTCCGGAGCGTTGCCGGGGACGGCGGCCGGCTGCGGGTCCGGCAGCAGCAGCGTTCCGACCGCGAGGGCCGCGTCCACCGCCGCCGGGGAGGCGTGCACACCGACGCCGGCGGCCACCACGCGCAGCGCCCGGGCCAGCGAGACGGCGCTCGGGCGCTGGGCCGGATCCTTGCGCAGGCAGCGCTCGATCACCGCCCAGAGCGGGTCGGGCATGGTGGACGGGCGCTGCGGCTCCTGGGACAGGTGGGCCTGGAGGATCGCCAGCGGGCCGTCGCCCTGGAACGGCTGCCGGCCGGTGACCAGCTCGTACAGCATGATCCCGGCGCCGTAGACGTCCACCGCGGAGGTCTGCGGGCGGCCCTCGGCGGACTCCGGCGCGACGTACGCCGGGGTGCCGACGAACTCGTGGGTGCGGGTGATGCCCGGGGAGTCGGCGAGCCGGGCGATGCCGAAGTCGGTCAGCATCGGGTGCATCTGCTCGGTGCCCTCCACCACGGTGGAGGCGAGCAGCACGTTGGCCGGCTTGAGGTCGCGGTGGACGATGCCGTCGGCGTGGCTGGCCGCCAGCGCGTCGGCCACCTGGGCCATCAGCAGGGCGCCGGCGATCGGGCTGAACGGGCCGTTGCCGCGCAGGTAGCGGGCCAGGTCGGGCCCCTCGATCAGGTCCATCACCAGGGCCAGCAGCTCGCCCTCGACGACCAGGTCGCGGACCTTGACGATGTTGGGGTGGGTGAGCCGCAGCAGCAGGGAGCGCTCCCGCAGGAACCGCATCACCACGTCCGGGTCGGCCGCCAGTTCTTCGCGCAGCACCTTGATCGCCACCTGCTGCCCCGGCTCGCTGCCCGGCACCGCGACGTCGCCGCGCACCCGTCCGCGCCAGACGGTGCCGGTGGCCCCCCGTCCGAGGGTCTCCTCAAGCAGATACTTGCTGCCGACTGGCCGCACCTGTCGCACTCCTCGCCGTGCCGGCCGCGGTGCGCTCCTCCGCCGGTGCGGTGAGCCTGCCGGGCCCGTGTTCCGGCCACTCTAACGGTGTCCGTTCACGTTTTTGAGGTGACCGGCGAGGGGCGCGCACGGGTCTCGGGGACATCCCCTACGGGCTCCCCGGAGGCCGCCGGGCCGGGGCCCGAGGGCGGCGGTTGACCTGACTCCCCGTCGCCCGCAACATGGCGATGATCGCAAGATCGTCAAATCCGGTACCGTGCGCGGACTGTCGGTGACGGATGGCAGGATGACACTCGCCACTCTTGTGGCCCAGTGCCGTCACGGCCGCCGACCGGCGCGCCGACCGCCGGCAGGCAGGGCAGCAGGCGTCAGCACCAGGCGTCATCACCAGCAGAAGGGACCGCGGGCGAGATGCAGATCCGGCTGACCGTCCTCCGACCGCGCAGCGGCCCGGCAGCCGCCGGCTCCGCCATCCCCTACGTGGACGTGCTGGTCACCGCACCCGTGGGCACCGCGCTCGGCTCCGTCGCGGGCGCCCTCGCGGGCGCCGTGGGCGTGCGCGGCCCACGGGCCGCCACCCATGTGCACCTCTACGCCGGGGCGCACCGGGTGGACGAGCACACCCTCCTCGGCCACCCCCCGCTGCTCGACGGCGCCGTGCTCAGCCTCAACGAGCCCGACCCGACCGCCGACGACCCCGACGACGGCACCGCCGCCGCCGAGCTGCGCGTGGTCGGCGGCCCCGACGCCGGCGGCGTGCACCGGCTGCACGGCCGGGAGATCCGGGTCGGCCGCTCCGGCGAGGCCGACGTCCCGCTCGACGACCCGGACGTCTCGCGCCTCCACCTCGCCCTCCACCTCGGCGAGGACGGCCGGGTCACCGTCCGCGACCTCGGCTCCACCAACGGCACCACGCTGGACGGCCGGCTCGTCCCGCCCGGCCCTCCGGAGGAGGCCGTCCCGCTCGACGGCACCGCCCTGCTCCGGATCGGCGAGTCCACCCTCCAGGTCGCCGCCCCCGGGGACGGTTCCGGGGCGCCGGTCCGCGCCGCACTGCCCGACGGCCACGGCCACCTCCAGCTCGCCCCGCCCCCGCCGGCCCGGCCCGCCCCGCCCGCCGCCGAACCGCCGGCCATCCCCGAGCCCGCCGCCGGCCGCGGTCGCGGCCTGCTCTCGCTCCGGCTCGGCCGCTCCGCCGCCGAGCCGCCCGAGGAGAGCGCCGAGCGCCACCACGCCGCCGTCCGGCTCCGCCAGACCACCGCCCGGCGCGAGCGTTTCCCCGACCTCGCCACCGTGCTGCTCAACGCCCTCGGCCCCGGCCCGCGGCTCTGGGAGCGCGGCCCCGGCCACCCCGACGCGCTCACCCTGCGCCTCGGCACCGGCGACCGGCCCGGCGGCCCCGGCACCAGCCCCGGCACCCTGCTGTCCGCCGTCCCGGTCACCCTCGACCTGCAGACCGCCGGCAGCCTCGGCCTGAGCGGCCCGCGCGAGCGCCTCGACGCCCTCACCCGCGCCGTCGTCGCCCAGCTCGCCGCACTGCACCCGCCCACCGGCCTCAGCCTGGTCGTGGTCGACGCCGACCCGGCCCGCCCGGCCCAGAACCGCGCCGACACCTGGGCCTGGGCCCTCTGGCTGCCACACCTGCGCCCCACCGACGGCCAGGACTGCCGGCTGCTGATCGGCCTCGACGACGAGCAGGCCGCCGCCCGGCTCGGCGAGCTCACCGCCCGGCTCAGCGGCCCGGTCGGCCTCGGCGGCCACCCGGCCACCGTGGTCGTGGTCGACGGCCGCCCGGCCACCGAGGCCGCCCGGCAGGCGCTGGACCTGCTGCTGCGCCAGGGCCCGGCGGTCGGGATCTTCCCGATCTGCCTCGCCGAGCAGCCCGAGCTGCTGCCGCGCGGGCTCGGCGCCACCGCCCTGATCACCGGGGAGGTCGGCACCCACCTCTCGCTCGACCGGCCGGTCGCGCGCGGCCGCGAGACCCTGCACGAGATCGCGCTGGACGCCGTCTCGGACGCCTGGGCGGAGCGGCTGGCCCGGGTGCTGGCCCCGCTGCGCGAGGCCGTCCCGGCCGCCCGCGGCCCGCTGCCGGACGCGCTGCGCCTGCTCGACCTGCTCCAGCTCGACACCGTCACCCCGGCCAAGCTGTCCGCCCGCTGGGCGGCCCACGCCGGCGGCATCGGCGCCGCCACCGCCCTGCTCGGCACCACCCGTGACGAGCTCTGCACGCTCGACCTCGCCGACCCCGAGCTCACCCTCCCCTCCCCCGATCCGGGCGGCCCGCACCTGCTGGTCGGCGGCGCGCGCGGCTCCGGCAAGACCGAGCTGCTGCGCACGCTGATCGCCTCGCTGGCCGTCTCCGAGCGGCCCGAGCGGCTGGCCGTCACCGTCATCGAGGGCCGCGCGGTGGAGGACGGCCTCGACGGCTGTACCGAGCTGCCGCACGTCACCGGCCATGTGAACGCGGCCGCCGATCCGCGCGCCGCGCTGCTCGCGGCCGAGGCGCTGGAGGACGAACTCGCCCTGCGCGAGCGGCTCTTCGACGGCCTGGACTTCGCCTCCTGGCACGCCGCGCGCATCCTCGACGGCGAGCGGGGCCTCGCCGGCGGGGGCCTGGACGCGGAGCGGCCCGCCGTGCCGGTGCCGGCCGTGGTCGGGGCCGCGCGCCCGGTGGCCCAGGTACCGGCGCAGGCCTCGAAGAGCGGCCCGCCGCGCACCGCCGAGCCCCGCCGGCCCGCCGCCGCGCCGGTGCCGGCCCGGCTGGTCGTCGTGGTGGACGACTACGACGCGCTGCTCTCCCCCACCTCCCCGGCCGGGCGCCCGCTCGCCCGCGCCCTGGCGGCGGTCGCCCGCCGCGGCGGCCCGCTCGGCGTCCACCTCGCGGTCGCCACCGGCCGCCCGGAGGAGAGCGCCGGTACCGAGGTCGACGACGCCGCCCTGCTCCGGATCGCCCTGCGCACGGACGACCCCGCCGACTCCGACCTGCTGATCCACCTCGGCGACGCCGCCTCGCTCGCCGAGGACACCCCCGGCCGCGGCTACCTGCGGCTGCCGGACGGCGGCGTGACCGCCTTCCAGACCGCCCGGATCAGCGGCCGCATCCCTCGCACCGCGACGCTGCGGCCCACCGTCGTCGCCATAGACCCGCTCCAGCTCGGCGCCCCGCCGGCCCGCCGGCCGGTCCGCGAGCTGGGCAACGGGCCGACCGACCTCGCCCTGCTCGCCAGCGCCCTCCAGCGGGCGGCCAAGCACTGACCGGCCGGGGCGGCACCACCGACCCCCCGGCCCGCCGCCCGACGAAGGGCCGGGCGGGCCGAGGGGGCCCGGGCCTCAGGAGCAGTACGTGCCGCGCTTGACCAGGGCGAGGCCGGCGACCTTGGCGCCGTCCACGGTGAACTCGTACACCCAGCCCTCGCTGCTCTGCCTGCCCTCGGCCGGCATCTCGAACCGGCCGTCCCTCTCGGCCGCCTTCAGGCCCTTGGCGTCGTAGGCCTGCTTGAGCTCGTCCAGGGTCGAGCCTGCGCCGATCCCCTCCGCGGTGCGGGTCCCGGCCGGGGCGACCAGCTCGCGCAGGCCCTGCGTGCCGAACCCGGCCCGGCCGGTGGCGAGGAAGGCCTTGTCCCGGGTCTCCCGGGCGGTCTTCATCTCGTCGAGCACCTTCATCAGCTGCTCGTGCGCCTCCTGGTGGACCCTCAGCTTCTCGGGCATGCGCCCCATCTGGTCCACGTAGTCCTTCACCTGCTGCGTCGAGGCGTCGGGCGGCATGGTCGGCATCGGGCCCAACCCCTGCTTGGTCTCCTCCGACCGGGCGTCCGCCTGGACGTACTTGGCCCTGAGCGCGTCCTCGGCGGCCATCCGGACCTGGTCCGGGGCCGGGCCGCCCTTGTAGGCGTAGTCGGTGCAGCCGTTGAGCAGCGAGACCGGAGCGGTCTCCAGGGCGCCGGTGGCCAGCGCCTCGTCCTTGGTCATCCCGAGCTTCAGCCCCCGGTAGCCGCCGGTGCCGAAGGGCTCCGGGGCCGGGGTGGCGGTGGCCGACGCCGACGCCGCCGCGGTCGCGCCCGCCCCGTCCGGCCCGCAGGCCGCGGCCCCTCCGGCGACCAGCGCGACCGCCAGGACGGCGGCAGCCGAGCGCCGGGAACGTGCATCCAGCACAGTGATCATCCCCCTCGTTCGCAGGCCACCGTACCGAACGCGGGTGGGGGAACGCGGCGGGGCCCGCGTCCGAAGACGCGGGCCCCGCCGGTGGAGCCGACTGCCGTCAGCGCATCGACCCCGTACGGAGCAGGGTGCGGATCACGCGCATCGCGACCGACAGGCTGGACAGCTCGTAGTTGTCCGAACCCCTTATGTCGTCGAGGGTGCTCTTGGCGCGGTTCAGCAGGGTGGCGTTGAGCTCCGCCCAGGCCGTGTACCGCTCCTCGGGGGTGGCGCCCTCGGGGCCGCAGGCCAGGATGTCGGCGGTCAGGGCCGCGTGGGCCGCGAAGAGGTCCTCGCGGATGGCGGCGCGGGCCATCGACGACCAGCGGTCGACCCGGGGCAGCTCGATGATGCGGTCGAGCAGGTGGGTGATCTGGAGGCGGTCGGCGAGGTCGTAGTACAGCTCGGCGACCTCGGCGACGTCCTTGCCGGACCGGTCCGCGACCTCGGTGATGTCCAGGGTCGGGAAGGTCGAGGACAGGCCCGCGATCCGGGTGGCCAGGTCCTCCGGCACGCCGGCCGCGGCCAGCTCGTGGTAGACCGACTCGAACCACGCCAGGTCCTCGCCGCGCAGCGGCTTGGGCAGCGAGCCCCAGACCTGGTTCACCCGGTCGTGGAAGAACTCGATGGTGCCGGCGATGTCGAGCGGCTGGCGGCGGTTGTTGAGCATCCACCGGGTGGCGCGCTCGACGAGCCGGCGCGAGTGCAGGCGCATCTTGGTCTGGGCACGGGCCGGGACCTTGTTGTCCAGGGCCTCGATCTCGGACCAGATCTCCTCCAGGCCGAAGACGGCCCGCGCGGCGGTGTGCGTCCGGGCGATCTCCTCGTACGTGGCGCCGGTCTCCTCCTTCAGCCGGAAGGCGAAGGTGCAGCCACCGCGGTTGATCGTGTCGTTGACGATCAGCGTGGTGATGATCTCGCGGCGCAGCGCGTGGTGGTCGATCGCGTCGGCGAACTTCGCCCGCAGCGCGCTCGGGAAGTACTCGTGCAGCGCGGTGCGGAAGTACGGGTCGTCGGGCAGCTCGGTGGCGAGCAGCTCGTCGGCCAGGGTGATCTTGGTGTACGCGAGCAGCACGGACAGCTCGGGCTGGGAGAGCCCGCGGCCGTTCTGCTGGCGCTCGCGGATCTGCCGCTCGGCGGGCAGGAACTCCAGGGCCCGGTCGAGCTGGCCGCCCGCCTCCAGGCGGTTGATCATCCGGGAGTGGACGTTGACCATGCTGTGCGCCTGGGCGACGGCGTTGGCCAGCACCACGTTCTGCGCGTAGTTGTTGCGCAGCACGAGGCGGCCGACCTCGTCGGTCATCTCCGCCAGCAGGGCGTTGCGCTGCTTGACCGTCATGTCGCCGTCGGCGACCACCTGGTTGAGCAGGATCTTGATGTTGACCTCGTGGTCCGAGGTGTCCACGCCGGCCGAGTTGTCGATGGCGTCGGTGTCGACCCAGCCGCCGGTGCCCTGCGGGCCGCCGGAGGCCGCGTACTCGATGCGGCCGAGCTGGGTGCAGCCGAGGTTGCCGCCCTCGCCGATGACCCGGGCCCGGACCTGCTCGCCGTTGACGCGGATGGCGTCGTTGGCCTTGTCGCCGACCTCGGCGTTGGTCTCGGCCGCGGCCTTGATGTAGGTGCCGATGCCGCCGTTCCAGAACAGGTCGACGGGCGACTGCAGGATCGCCTTCATCAGCTCGGCCGGGGTGAGGCGGGCGTCCTCGATGCCCAGCGCGGCCCGGACCTGCGGGCTGAGCTGGATCGACTTGGCGCTGCGCGGGAAGACGCCGCCGCCCGCGGAGATCAGCGACTTGTCGTAGTCGTCCCAGGAGCTGCGCGGCAGGTCGAAGAGCCGGCGGCGCTCGGCGTAGGAGACGGCCGCGTCCGGGTTCGGGTCGAGGAAGATGTGCCGGTGGTCGAAGGCGGCGACCAGGCGGATGTGCTCGCTGAGCAGCATGCCGTTGCCGAAGACGTCACCGGACATGTCGCCGATGCCGACCACCGTGAAGTCCTCGGCCTGGGTGTCGACGCCCAGCTCGCGGAAGTTGCGCTTGACCGACTCCCAGGCGCCGCGGGCGGTGATGCCCATGCCCTTGTGGTCGTAGCCGGCCGAACCGCCGGAGGCGAACGCGTCGCCCAGCCAGAAGCCGTACGACTCGGCGACACCGTTGGCGATGTCGGAGAAGGTCGCGGTGCCCTTGTCGGCGGCGACGACCAGGTAGGTGTCGTCCTCGTCGTGGCGGACCACGTCGGCCGGGTGGACGACCTCGCCGCCGACGAGGTTGTCGGTGATGTCGAGCAGCGCCGAGATGAAGGTCTTGTAGGACGCGATGCCCTCGGCCAGCCAGGCGTCGCGGTCCACCGACGGGTCCGGCAGCTGCTTGGCGACGAAGCCGCCCTTGGCGCCGACCGGCACGATGACGGTGTTCTTCACCATCTGCGCCTTGACCAGGCCGAGGATCTCGGTGCGGAAGTCCTCACGCCGGTCGGACCAGCGCAGACCGCCGCGGGCGACCTTGCCGAAGCGCAGGTGCACGCCCTCGACCTGCGGCGAGTAGACCCAGATCTCGAACGCCGGGCGCGGGGCCGGCAGGTCCGGGATGGCCTTCGGGTCGAACTTCATCGACACGTAGGAGTGCCACTCGCCCGAGTCGCCCGTGTGCTGGAAGAAGTTGGTGCGCAGGGTGGCCGTGATGAGGTGCAGGAAGGAGCGCAGGATGCGGTCCTCGTCCAGCGAGACGACCTCGTCCAGCGCGCCGGCCAGCTCCTCCAGGATGCCCTCGGTCAGCTCGAGCGCACCCGAGCGGTGGCTCGGGCTCAGCCGGGCCTCGAAGAGGTTGACCAGCAGGCGGGTGGTGTGGGTGTTGTTGCGGAGCGCGTCCTCCATGTAGTCCTGGGAGAACGTGGAGCCCGCCTGGCGCAGGTACTTGGCGTACGCACGCAGCATCATCGCCTGGCGCCAGGTCAGCCCGGCGGTCAGGACCAGCTCGTTGAAGCCGTCGTTCTCGGCCTTGCCGGTCCAGGTGGCGGCGAAGGTCTCCTGGAAGCGCTCGCGCGCCTCGTCGGTGAGCTCGGTGGCCTCGCGCAGCGTCAGGCCGAAGTCGTAGACCCAGGCGGTGGTGCCGTCCGCGCGGGTCAGCGCGTACGGGTGCTCGTCGAGCACCTCGACGCCCAGGCGCTGCAGGACCGGCAGGACCTCGGTGAGCGAGATCGGGCCGCCGACCCGGTAGATCTTGAAGCGGCGCTCGTCGTCGCCCGCGCCGACCGGCTGGTACAGGTTGAGCCGGAAGTCGCCCTCGCCGTGCAGGGACTCGATCTGCTTGAGGTCGGCCACGGCGGTGCGCGCGGTGAAGTCGGCGCGGTAGCCGTCGGGGAAGGCGTTGGCGTACTTGCGGGACAGCTCGGCGGCCTTCTCCTCGCCCAGCTCCAGGTGCAGCTGGTCGTTGAAGCCGTCCATCCAGAAGCGGGCGGCCTCGGCCAGCTTGGCCTCGATCCGCTCGACCTCGGCGTCGGTCAGGTGCGGCAGCTCGCTGCCGGGGGTGACCCGGACGACGAAGTGCAGACGGGTCAGCACCGACTCCGTCGACCAGACCGTGTAGTCGATCGAGGCGCCGTTGAGCTCCTGCATCAGGATGTCCATGAGGCGCAGCCGGATGCGGGTGGTGTAGCGGTCGCGCGGCAGGTAGACCAGCGCGGAGAAGTAGCGGCCGTACTCGTCCTGGCGCAGGAACAGCCGCAGCCGGCGGCGCTCCTGCAGGTAGAGGACGCTGGTGGCGATCTGGAGCAGCTCGTCGGCCGCGGTCTGGAAGATCTCGTCCCGGGGGAAGGTCTCCAGGATCTGCAGCAGGTCGCGGCCGTCGTGGCTCTCGGTGGAGAAGCCGGACTGGGCGATGACGTCCTGGACCTTGCGGCGCACGACCGGGATGCGGTTGACCGACTCGGTGTAGGCGGCGGCCGAGAACAGGCCGAGGAAGCGGCGCTCACCGACGACCTCGCCGTTGGCGTCGAACTTCTTCACGCCGACGTAGTCGAGGTAGGCCGGGCGGTGCACGGTGGCGCGGCTGTTGGCCTTGGTGAGGACGAGCAGCTTCTTCTCGTGGGCCTTGGCGCGCACCGGGGCGGAGAGCCGGCCGAAGGCCTCGCTGACCGGGTGGTGGTCGTCGTCGTGGCTGAGCGGGTCGGAGCGCAGGATGCCGAGGCCGGTGCCGGCGACGGCCTTCAGGACCTCCTCGCCCTCGTGCTCGACCAGGTCGTACTCGCGGTAGCCGAGGAAGGTGAAGTGGTCGTCGGCGAGCCAGCGCATCAGCTCCCAGGCCTCGCCGACCTCCTGCTCGGGCAGGCCGGCCGGGGGCTGCTCGGCCAGCTCGTCGGCCATGCGCAGCGCGGAGTCGCGCATCTTGCCCCAGTCCTCGACGACCTCGCGGACGTCGCCGAGCACGCGGCGCAGGTTGGCCTCGATCGAGCGGAGGTCCTCGCGGTCCGTCTCGCGGTCGATCTCGATGTGCATCCACGACTCGACGATGGCGTCGGCGGGCCACTCGGCGCCGGCGGCCTTGCTGCGGGCGCAGGCGTCGATGTCCAGGATCTCCAGCAGCTTGCCGGTGATGTCACGGCGGACGACCAGCTGGGGGTGGATCACGATGTGGATCGCGCGGTCCTGGCGGGACAGCTCGTTGGTGACCGAGTCGACCAGGAACGGCATGTCGTCGGTGACGACCTCGACCACGGTGTGGCCGCAGGACCAGCCGTTCTCCTCCACCGAGGGGGTGTGCACCCGCACCTCGGCGGTGCCCTGCGGGCGCTTGAGCCCGAGACGGTAGTGCGAGGCGGCCGCGCCGTAGACGTCGACGTGGTCGCGGTTGACCAGGTCCTCGGGCGCGGTGTGGAGGTAGTAGTGGTGCAGGTACGCGGTCAGAGCGCCGTTGCTCAGGCCCTCCCCCGGCGCCGCTCCCCCCACCTGGCTGTTCTCAGCGGCTGCTGCTGCCTTCGTGAGCAGTTCGGCCTTGGCTGCGTCCAGCTTGGTCTGCATGACTTCTTGGCTCCTGTCGCGCGCCGTTGCGTGACTCGGTGGTGTGTGGATGTGCACCGCCGGGTCTTCCGCAATCCTGCCGCACCTACCGGCTGAAAGACCTCCATGGCACGCATGAAAAGGCTCTTCAGCGGGTAGGACGAGACGTTCGGCCTGCAGCCACCCGACGACGCCAGCCAGCCTAACGGGAGGAATCCAAGGTGTCAGGGGACAGGGAGGCGCAATCCTGTAGGAAGATCCGTCCGTCCTGGACACCATGTCCAAACCGGCCGGTCATGTTCGCCGTCGGCGTCGCCACCAGCAGTAACGCTGAAGCCGTCGCCACCAGCGGCAACGCCCCCCGCCCCCGGCGGGCCGGTCAGCCCATGTGCGGGTAGCCGTACGAGGTCGGCGGGACGAAGGTCTCCTTGATCGAGCGGGCGGAGGTCCAGCGGAGCAGGTTCTGCGCCGCGCCCGCCTTGTCGTTGGTGCCCGAGGCCCGGCCGCCGCCGAACGGCTGCTGGCCGACGACCGCGCCGGTCGGCTTGTCGTTGATGTAGAAGTTGCCCGCGGTGAACCGCAGCGCCTCCACCGCCTGGGCGATCGCGTACCGGTCCTGGGCGATCACCGCTCCGGTCAGGCCGTAGGGCGCCCCGCCGTCGACCCGGCCGAGCACGTCCTCCCAGCGGGAGTCCTCGTAGACGTGCACGGCGAGGATGGGGCCGAAGTACTCGGTCCGGAACATCTCGTTGCGGTGGTCGGAGGAGACCAGCACGGTCGGGCGGACGAACCAGCCGATCGCGTCGTCGTACTGGCCGCCGGCGGCCAGCTCCACCGTGGGGTCGCTCTTCGCCCGGTCGATCGCGTTCCGGTTCTTCTCGAAGGCCCGCCGGTCGATCAGCGCGCCCATGAAGTTCGAGAAGTCGGTGACGTCCCCGACGGCCAGCGCGTCCACCTCGGCCAGGAAGTCGTCCTTGATCCGCTGCCAGACGCTGCGCGGCAGGTAGGCGCGGGAGAGCGCCGAACACTTCTGGCCCTGGTACTCGAAGGCGCCGCGGACCAGCGCGGTCCGCAGGATGTCCGGGTCGGCCGAACGGTGGGCCAGCAGGAAGTCCTTGCCACCGGTCTCGCCGACGATCCGCGGGTACGTCCGGTAGCCGGCGATGTTGGCGCCGACGGTCTGCCAGAGCGACTGGAAGGTGGCGGTGGAGCCGGTGAAGTGCAGCCCGGCCAGGGCCGGGTCGGCGAGTGCCACCGCGGAGAGCTGCAGCCCGTCGCCGGTCACCAGGTTGATCACGCCGGGCGGCAGGCCGGCCGCCTCCAGCAGCCGCATCAGGTGGTGCGCGGCCAGCGTCTGGGTCGGCGCGGGCTTCCAGACCACGGTGTTGCCCATCAGCGCGGGCGCCGTCGGCAGGTTGCCGGCGATGGCGGTGAAGTTGAACGGGGTGATCGCGTAGACGAACCCCTCCAGCGGGCGGTGGTCGGTCCGGTTCCACACCCCCGGCGAGGAGATCGGCTGGTCGGCCAGGATCCGCCGGGCGAAGTCGACGTTGAACCGCCAGAAGTCGATCAGCTCGCAGGCGGAGTCGATCTCGGCCTGCTGCACCGTCTTGGACTGGCCGAGCATGGTGGCCGCGTTGAGCGTCTCCCGCCAGGGCCCGGCGAGCAGGTCGGCGGCGCGCAGGAAGACCGCGGCCCGGTCGTCGAAGGAGAGCGAGCGCCACTCCCGCCCGGCCGCCAGCGCCGCGTCCACCGCCGCCCGGGCGTCCTCCCGGGTGGCGTTGCCGAGGACGCCGAGCTTGGCCGCGTGGTGGTGCGGCTGGACGACGTCGATCCGCTCGCCGCCGCCGAAGCGCTGCTCGCCGCCGATGGTCATCGGCAGCGGGATCTGCTCGGCCGCCAGCTCGTCCAGCCGGCGCACCAGCCGGGCCCGCTCCGGGCTGCCGGGCGCGTAGCCCTGCACCGGCTCGTTGCCCGGGGTCGGGACCTGGGTGACTGCGTCGATGGGCATGGCGGCTCTCGCTCTCCTCGCCGGGGTGGGCTGGCGTCAATCCAGCCTGACGAGGGAAGGGCCGGTTCGCCCGCTCAGACACGCCACCGGTGGACGTGGTCCGCGCCACGTCGAGCGGCCCGCGCCGACCGCGGCGCGGGCCCGGCAGAGCCGTTGGTTCAGCCGGCGATCCGTCCGGCCAGCTCGACCGCCTCGGCCAGGCTGTCCACCACCGGCACGCCCACCGGCTCGAGCTTCTCCCGGGTGTGCGAGCCGCCGGTGTACAGCACCGCGTGCGCGCCCGCGTGCAGCGCCGCCAGCGCGTCGTCCGCGGCGTCGCCGATCAGCACCGTCCGGGCCGGGTCCACGTGCTCGCCGAGCGCGGCCAGGTGCCGGGTGAGGTGCTCCGCCTTCTGCCCGCCGGACGGGCCGCTGCGGCCGTCGACCCGCAGGAAGTGGCCGGTCAGCCCGAAGCCGTCGACGATCGGCACCAGCCTCTCGTGCTCGTACATCGACAGCAGCGACTGGCTGTGGCCGGCCGCCCGCCAGCCGGCCAGCAGCTCCAGCACGCCGTCGGTCAGGCCGCAGGCCGCGCTGAGCTCCCGGTAGCGGTCGTGGAAGGCGTCGTCCAGCAGCAGCCACTCGGCCTCGGACGGCATCCGGCCGAGCAGCCGCCGGTAGAAGCGGGGGATCGGGATCTCGTACTGCTCCCGGTACTCCTGCATGGTCATCGGCCCGATGCCGACGGTCGCGAATGCGGCGTTGCTCGCGCCGAGCACCGCCTCCATGTCGTGGAAGAGAGTCCCGTTCCAGTCCCAGACGATATGAGCGCGCACGGAGGGAACGGTAACCCCGGCCGTCACCCGGCCGGTAGGACGGGGCTCACCCCGCCCCGGCCCGGGCCCGGGCCGGGGCAGCGGGCTCAGGCCAGCAGCGCGGGGATCTCCTGGGTGGCGAACCAGAGCAGCTCGTGGTCCTCGGCACCGTCCACGGTGAACTGGGCGTCCTGGTCGCCCGCGTCCGCCCGGGCGACCGCCTCGACCGCCGCCGCGACGTCCGCGACCACGTCCGTGTCGGAGACGTCCGCGTGCACGGCCGCCGCCTTGGCCAGCGGCACCGGGCCGGCCAGCACCACGCGGCCGAGCGAGGCCTGGTCCTGGTACTCGTCGCCGGGGAACGGCTTCACGGCGGAGTCCGCGACGTCCAGGGCCACCACGACCCGGCGGCGCGGCGCCTGCGGGTCGGTGGCCAGCAGCCGCAGCGAGGACTGGGCGGCCCGGTTGAGCGCCGCGTACTCCAGCTCCTCGATGTCGTCGCTGACGTACCACTCGCGCAGCGCGGGGGTCACGGCGTACGCCGCGGTCTGGTCCAGGGCGCCGCCCGGGTGCGCCGCCGCCAGGCCGGTCAGGGTGGTGGGCACGTACACGCGCATCGGTGGCACTCTCCGGTTCGTCCAGCGGCACAGCTTCCAGCGCCCCAAGAATAAGCTGCGCGAGGGCGCTCGTGATCACCGTTCGGCGCATGCCCGCGCCGTGTGCGCCGGGCGCGCGGCCGTTCGCGGTACGCCGCCGGGCGGAGCGCCCCGGTTCGGGCAGGGCCGTCCCCGGCCGGTCAGCGGACACCGTCCAGGGCGGCCCGGCTGGTGTGCAGGGAGCTCTCCAGCACCGCGGCGCGCCGGGCCGGGTCCATCAGGTTCGGGCCCATCACCGCGAGGTCGGCGGGCGTCGGCGCGAGCAGGTGCACCCGGACGCCGCTCGCCCGCAGCAGCCCGGCCTCGCGCATCAGCCGGCGGGTCACCGCCCGGCGGTAGCCGCCGACCAGCTGGGTGAGCACCCCGCGCGGCCGGTCCCGGTCGGCGTGCCACTCCCGCAGTGCCGCCAGGGTGCCCCGCCCGGTCTCGTCACGCTCGCGGGGCTGCAACCGCAGGGCCATCGGCGCGAGCACGAAGACCTCGTCCAGACCGCGGCCGATCATCAGGTCGGCGTTGGTGGCCGACCAGCAGCCGCCGTCGACGTACGCGGAGCCGTCCACCCGAACCGGGGTGAACCAGCCCGGGATCGCGCAGGAGGCCATCACCGCGTCGGCGATCGCCGCGGGCGGCGCACCACGGTCGCCGAAGACCACGCGGTGGCCGGTCCGGTAGTCCACCGCCGCCACCCGCAGCGGCGAGGCGTCCGACCAGCCGCCCGGGCCGTGCAGGCCGCGCACCAGCTCGCCGACCATGGCCAGCGAGCCCCGGCCGTGCGGCGCCATCGCGGAGACCGTGGTCAGCAGCGGGTGGGCGCGCGGGTGCCGGACGGCGTCCCGCAACAGGCCGGGCGAGCCGATCCCGACGCGCGGGCGCGGCGGCAGGGCGCCGCCGACCGCGGTGTCGTAGTCGAAGTCCAGCCCGGCCAGCGGGCCGGCGGTCACGGGCAGGCCGCGCTGGTGGTCGCGGAGCTGGTCGGCGCCGACCCCGCCGGTCAGCAGCGCGGCCAGGATCGCGCCCGCCGACGTGCCGAGCAGCACCTCGGCGTCGCCCGGGCGGCGGCCGGTCGCCTCCTCCACGGCGCACAGCGCACCGACCGTCCAGGCCGCGCCGAGCATCCCGCCGCCGCCCAGGACCAGGCCGCACCTGGGGGTGGCGTCGGCGGTGGCCGTAGGCGCCGCCCCGGTCTCCGCCGGCCGTGCGTGCGCTGCCTGCGCCGGCCACTGCGCCGCCGCTCCGGCCCCCGCGGGCGGGGGCTGCGATGCCCATGTCGTCATGCCGGCCGCCTGTCGTCGTCGGGGCGGTTCTCGCCGTGCCGGGCGGTGCGGTCCGTCCGCCGGTGGTTTCCGGTCCGGCTCCGATCGTGCGCGCCGGGCGGTCGGCGGCGCAACGCCGCCGGGGGCGGCCGCGCCGGGGAGGTGCGGAGCCGGACCGTCCTCTTTCGGGCCCTCCCGCCCGGCCCCGCACGTCAACCGGGTGCCGTGCGGGCGCTGCGGGGGCCCGCCACCGCCCTGGCCCGTTCATCCGGATAGGTGAACCTTCCGGCCGCCCGGGAGCGCCCCACAACCCGGTTGCCGGCCCGCGCGGGGCCCGGCTAGCAAGGGTCCGTCCGTAGTCGCACGACCGTCCCCGAGGAGCACCCGTGACCGCCTTGCACCCGTCGGCCACCCCGCACAGCGACAGCCGCCCGGACCGGCCCCACCCGCTGCGCCACCCGCACCCCGGCGTCCAGCCCTGCCGGCAGCCGGCCGGCGGGCGGCAGCCGCGCCACCCGCGGGCCGCCTGTGCCGGCGCCACCGCCCCCGGAACCGCTGCCACCGACCCGGGGCTGCGGGCCGGGCTGACGACCCGCTTCGCCCACCAGCTGGTCGAGGTGCTCGTCGGCGCCCGGCCGTCCGGCCAGCTGATGCGCCACACCTCGCTGGACGGCTACGGCCAGCTCGCCTCGCTGGTCCGTGCGGGTGCGCTGCGGCGCGGCGGCGCCGCCCGGCCGCGGCTCGGGCCGGTGCACGACCGGTCGCCCTCCCCGGACGCGGTGGAGGCCTGCGTCCGGGTCGACCTCGGCAGCCGGCACCACATGGTGGCGTTCCGGCTGGAGCTGCGCGGGCCCGCCGGGCAGTGGCAGTGCACCGCGGTGGAGGCCCGGTGAGCGCCGCGGCGGCGCCGGCCGCCCCGCGGCGGGCCGGGCGCGGGCGCCCCGCCGTCGCGCGGCCTGCGCCCGCCCGGCCCGGTCCGGCCCGGCCGTCGCTCACCAGGCCCGCGAGGTCCGCGCGACCTGCCCGGCCCGCCCGGCCCGCCCGGCCCGCCCGGCCCGCCCGCAGAACGGCGCAGGGCGCCACCCCCGTACGGGAGCGGCGCCCTGCGTGGCGGCGGACCGGTCGGCCCGGCCGCGGATCAGCCCTTGCGGCGGCGGCCCTTGGCCGACTTGGCGGCCTTGCGGCGCTCGGCGCGGGTCATCCCGTCGCCCTCGTCCTCCGGCGCGTAGTCGTCGAACTCGCCCTCGACCACACCGCCGCCGACCTCCTCCGAGGGGGCCGTGTAGTGCAGCCGCTGCGGCTTCGGGGCCTCCAGGCCCTTGGCCTTGATCTCCGGGCGGGCGGCGTCCTTCTCCAGCTTGTCGAGCATCACCTCGGTGTCCTCGACCGGGACCTCCTCGACCTGCTGCTCGACCTGGACCTCCAGGTTGAACAGGTAGCCGACGGACTCCTCCTTGATGCCCTCCATCATCGCGGTGAACATGTCGAAGCCCTCGCGCTGGTACTCGACCAGCGGGTCGCGCTGCGCCATGGCCCGCAGACCGATGCCCTCCTGGAGGTAGTCCATCTCGTAGAGGTGCTCGCGCCAGCGGCGGTCCAGCACCGAGAGGACGACGCGGCGCTCCAGCTCGCGCATGATCTCCGCACCGAGCTGGTCCTCGCGGGCGCCGTACTGCGCCTGGATGTCCTCCTGGACGGCCTTGGTGAGGAACTCCGGGGTCAGCCCGGCGGTGCCGCCGGCCTCCTCCTCCAGCTCCTCCAGCTCCAGCGTGAGCGGGTAGAGCTGCTTGAGGGCGGACCAGAGCTTCTCCAGGTCCCAGTCGTCCTCGAAGCCCTCGCCGGTGGCCGCCTTGACGTAGGCCTCGACGGTGTCGTCCATGAAGTGGCCGACCTGCTCCTGCAGGTCCTCGCCCTCCAGCACGCGACGGCGCTCGCCGTAGATGACCTCGCGCTGGCGGTTCAGCACCTCGTCGTACTTGAGGACGTTCTTGCGGATCTCGAAGTTCTGCTGCTCGACCTGCGTCTGCGCCGAGGCGATGGCGCGGGTGACCATCTTGGACTCGATCGGGACGTCCTCGGGCACGTTGGCCATGGAGAGGACGCGCTCGACCATGCCGGCCTTGAACAGGCGCATCAGGTCGTCGCCGAGCGACAGGTAGAAGCGGGACTCGCCCGGGTCGCCCTGACGGCCGGAGCGGCCGCGCAGCTGGTTGTCGATCCGGCGGGACTCGTGGCGCTCAGTGCCGAGGACGTAGAGGCCGCCGGCCTCCTTGACCTCGTCCTGCTCCGCCTTCACGGAGGCCTTGGCCTTCTCCAGCGCAGCCGGGAACGCGGCCTCGTACTCCTCCGGGCTGTCCACCGCGGAGAGCCCGCGCTGGGCCAGCTCGGCGGAAGCCAGGTGGTCGGCGTTGCCGCCGAGCATGATGTCGGTACCACGGCCGGCCATGTTGGTGGCGACGGTGACGGCGCCCTTGCGGCCGGCCTGCGCGACGATCTGCGCCTCGCGCTCGTGGTGCTTGGCGTTCAGCACCTCGTGCGGGATGCCGCGCTTGCGCAGCTCCTGCGACAGGTACTCGGACTTCTCGACCGACACGGTGCCGACCAGCACCGGCTGGCCCTTCTCGTGCTTCTCGGCGATGTCCTCGACCACGGCGGCGAACTTGGCCGGCTCCGACTTGTAGATCAGGTCGGGCTGGTCGATGCGCAGCGGCGTCTTGTTGGTCGGGATCGGCACCACGCCGAGCTTGTAGATCTGGTGGAACTCGGCCGCCTCGGTGGTGCCGGTACCGGTCATACCGGCCAGCTTGTCGTAGAGGCGGAAGAAGTTCTGCAGGGTGATGGTGGCCAGCGTCTGGTTCTCGTTCTGGACCTCCACCCCCTCCTTGGCCTCGATCGCCTGGTGCATGCCCTCGTTGTAGCGGCGCCCGGCCAGGATGCGGCCGGTGTGCTCGTCGACGATCATGACCTCGCCGTTCATCACGACGTAGTCCTTGTCCCGCTTGTACAGCTCCTTGGCCTTGATGGCGTTGTTCAGGAAGCCGACCAGCGGGGTGTTCACCGACTCGTAGAGGTTGTCGATGCCGAGGTAGTCCTCGACCCGGCCGACCCCCTCCTCCAGCACGCCGACGGTGCGCTTCTTCTCGTCGACCTCGTAGTCGCGGTCGATCTTCAGGCGCTGCACCAGCTTGGCGAAGTCGGCGTACCACTTGGTCGCCTGGTCGGCCGGGCCGGAGATGATCAGCGGGGTACGGGCCTCGTCAATGAGGATCGAGTCGACCTCGTCGACCACCGCGAAGTTGTGGCCGCGCTGGACGAGTTCGTCCTTCGACCAGGCCATGTTGTCGCGCAGGTAGTCGAAGCCGAACTCGTTGTTGGTGCCGTACGTGATGTCCATCCCGTACTGGCGCTTGCGCTCGGCGGGCGTCATGTTGCCGAGGATCACGCCGACTTCGAGGCCGAGGAAGCGGTGCACCCGGCCCATCCACTCCGAGTCGCGCTCGGCGAGGTAGTCGTTGACGGTGATCAGGTGCACACCCTTGCCGGTGAGCGCGTTGAGGTACGCGGGCAGGGTGCCGACCAGGGTCTTGCCCTCACCGGTGCGCATCTCGGCGACGTAGCCGAGGTGCAGGGCCGCGCCGCCCATGAGCTGGACGTCGTAGTGGCGCTGGCCGAGCACGCGCTTGGCGGCCTCGCGCACGGTGGCGAACGCCTCGGGGAGGATGTCGTCCAGGGTCTCGCCGTCGGCGAGCCGCTGCTTGTACTCGTCGGTCAGCGCGCGCAGCTCGGCGTCGGTGAGGTTGACGAAGTCCTCTTCGATGGAGTTGACCTGGGCAGCAATCCGCTGCAGCTTGCGAAGGATCTTGCCTTCGCCGGCGCGCAGGATCTTGTCGAAGACGGACACTTGAGCGGGCTCCTTGCCTGTATTGGCACTGGACGACTGCACGGCGGGTCCACCCCACCGCACGGGCCATCGTATGCGAGGAGTCCAACACCCCGGGAGGTGCGTCAGCACGCTATTCCCGTGTCACTCGTGCGAGCACATGCCACGATAGCGCCGTCCACCGGGGCAAATCGGTCAGCTTCCCGGGCAGTTGGGCGGTAACGGTGGTTAATCGAATGCTCGAATTCCTCTCTGCACTGAATAATCCGTGTATGGGAGAGACCACGGAACAGCAGGACCAGCAGCCCGGCCGGCCCGCCGCCGGCCCGGTCACCCTCACCACCGAGCGCCTCGTGCTGCGGGCCCCGCAGGAGTCCGACATCGAGGCCGTCCACCGGGCCTGCCAGGACGAGGAGATCCAGCGCTGGACGGTCGTTCCGGTGCCGTACCGGCGCGAGGACGCCGAATTCTTCGTCCACGACCTCGCCGCCGACGGATGGCGCACCGGAAACGCCCTCGTCTGGTGCGTCTTCGAGCGCGAGAGCGGCGCCCTGGTCGGCACCCAGGGCCTGACCCGCAACCCCGGCCGCACCGGCACCGCCGAGATCGGCTGGTGGGCGGCCAAGGAGCACCGCGGCCGCGGGTACACCGTCGAGGCCGCCCGCGCGGTGGCCCGCTACGGCCTCGCCGAGCTGGGCCTGCGCCGCCTGGAGTGGGTGGCCTACGTCGGCAACGAGCCCTCCCGCGCGGTCGCCGAGAAGGTCGGATTCCGCATGGAGGGCACCCTGCGCTCGTACGGCGAGCAGCGCGGCCGGTTCCACGACGCCTGGATCGGCGCGCTGCTCGCCACCGACCTCGCCGACCTCGCCGACCTCACCGACCCTTCCGGCCCGGACGACCGGCGCACCGGGCCGGTCGGCTGAGGCGCCCCGGGCCCGTCGGCCGAGGCACCCCGGGCCCCGGTAGGCCCCGCCGGGTCCCGGGGCCGTCCTCCGGAGCCCCCGTTGTCGTACCCCCGGTCTACGCTCGCCGGTATGACCGCCATGTCCGCCGCTCCGGCCCCCTCCCCCGTCGCGACCCTGAGCGCCGACGAGGCCCGCCGCATCGCCCTGCGCGCCCAGGGCCTGCTCGGCGCACCGGACCGCCGGGGCGGCGTGCGCGCGATGCTGCGGCACCTCGGTTCCGTCCAGCTCGACACCATCTCGGTGCTGGCCCGCTCGCACGAGCTGGTCCCGTACGCGCGGCTCGGCGCGGTCGGCCGACCGGCCGTCGAGGCGGCGTACTGGAGCGCGGGCACCACCTTCGAGTACTGGTCGCACGCGGCCTGCATCCTGCCGGTCGAGGAGTGGCCGCTGTTCGCCTTCCGCCGCCGCCGGTACCGCGAGCGCAACAACGTCTGGGGCCAGCAGGTGGACGAGGCCACCTACCAGGGGGTGCTGGCCCGGCTGCGGGCCGACGGCCCGCTCACCTCCACCGAGCTGGGCGGCGCCAAGAAGACGGCGGACTGGTGGGACTGGTCCGACACCAAGATCGCGGTGGAGCGGGCGCTGGCCTTCGGCGACGTGGTCTGCGCCGAGCGCCGCGGCTGGAAGCGCGTCTACGCCCTGGCCGAACAGGCCGTCCCCGCCGAGCTGTTCCACGCCGAGCCGACCGACGAGGAGTGCCTGCGCACCCTGGTCGCCCAGTCCGGCGCCGCGCTCGGCGTGGCCACCCGGGCCGACCTCCTGGACTACCACCGGCTCCGCCCCGAGCAGGTGGACGCCGTGGTCGCCGACTCCGGGCTCGTCCCGGTGGAGGTCGCCGGCTGGGGCCCGGCCGGCTCCACCGCCGCCGCCTGGGCCGACCCCGCGGCGCTCGCCGCCGCACCGCGCGGCCGCCACCGCACCACGCTGCTCTCGCCTTTCGACTCGCTGATCTGGGACCGCCCGCGCACCGAGCGGATCTTCGGCATGCTGCACAAGCTGGAGGCCTACACGCCCAGGCACAAGCGGGTGCACGGCTACTTCGCGATGCCGCTGCTGGCCGGCGGCCGACTGGTCGGCCGGGTCGATCCGGGCCGCGAGGGACGGACCCTGGTGGCGCGTCAGGTCTCGCTGGACGCCGCGCGGCACGTCGAGGCGCTGGCCACCGCCCTGCGCGAGGCGGCCGCGTGGGTGGGCTGCGACGCGGTGCGGGTCGAGGCCCTGCAGGACGAGTCGCTGCGCCCGGCCCTGGAGAAGCTGCTCGACAGCTAGGTCCTGCCTTGGGCCGGAGACGGCGCACAGAGCTCCGGCCCGACGCGCCGGCGCGGGGCGCCCGCGTCACCCTATTTCGAGGATCTTCTCCCGCATCGCGTAGACCACGGCCTCCATCCGGGAGTGCAGTTGCAGCTTCTCCAGGATGTTGCGCACGTGGTTCTTCACGGTGTTCTCGCTGATGAACAGCTCCTTGGCGATCTCCCGGTTGTTCATCCCGGTGGCCACCAGCTTCAGCACCTCCAGCTCCCGGTCGGTCAGCCGCGGCGCGGGCACCAGCTCCCGGTCGTCGGAGCGGCGCTGGATCATCGACTTGAACTCGGTGAGCAGCTTGGAGGCCATCGACGGGCTGATCTGGGACTGCCCGTCGGCGACGGCACGGATCGCCGTGGCGACCTCGTCGGTGGAGATCTCCTTGAGCAGGTAGCCGGTGGCGCCCGCCTTGATCGCCTCGTAGAGGTCGGCCTCCTCGTCGCTTATCGTCAGCATGATGATCTTGGCGCTGGGCACCACGTCCTTGATCGCGGTGCACGCCTCGATCCCGCTGCGGCGGGGCATCCGGACGTCCATCAGGATGATGTCGGGCAGCAGGTCGGCGGCCTTGAGCACGGCCTCGGCGCCGTCCCCGGCCTCGCCGATGACCTTGATGTCCTCCTCCTCCGCGAGCACGATCTCCAGCCCGCGGCGGAACAGCGCGTGGTCGTCGACCACCAGGACGCGGATCGGCTCCCCCCGGTGCAGGGCGTACTCGGGCTCCCCCCCGGGCCCGGTCGTCACCCCCGCGACAGGCCCCTTGGCGGGCCCCAGCCCGAAGTGATCCCCCATCCGCTCCTCCCCCGTTGCCGGTAGTCGTGCGCCAATCATTCCACGGCCGGGAGGCCCCGCGGTCACCCTCCGGCGCCGATCGCCCCGCATCCGGTGACCCCGGGAGCGCCCCGGAACGCCGGTGACCCCGGCGGCAGCCGCCACCGGGGTCACCTCTCCCACACTGTTCGAACGGTCAGTCCTCGTCGTCGGCCCCGCCGATCGCACCGCCCGCGCCGCCACCCGCCATGGCCGAGCCGTCGGCCTTCAGGTGGATGACGCCGTAGTTGTAGCCGTGCCGCCGGTAGACGACACTCGGCAGACCGCTGTCCTTCTCCACGAAGAGGTAGAAGTCGTGGCCGACCAGCTCCATCTCGTAGAGCGCCTGGTCGAGCGCCATCGGGGCGGCCGGGTGGGTCTTCTCCCGGACCACCAGCGGGCCTTCGCCCTCGACTTCCAGGGATCCCATCATGGTCTTGCGGACGGCCCCGTTGGTCACGCCCTCCGGCTGCGACGTCTCGGGCAGCGCGGCCAGGGCCGCGGTCGCCTCGGCGACGCTGATGGGGGTGCGGCCGTTGCCGCCCTTGTGTACCCGGCGCCGGTCCGCGGACTTGCGCAGCTGCGCGTCGAGCTTCGCCGAGGCCAGGTCGAGCGCCGCGTACGGATCGCCGGCGGCGGCCTCGGCCCGGATCACCGGGCCACGGGTACGGAGAGTGATCTCCACGCGGTCCGACCGGTCGGCCTGCCGCGGGTTGTGTTCCTTGGACACCTCGACATCGAGGCTGATCGCCTTGGTGTCGAACTTCTGGACCTTCTCCAGCTTCTCGGCCACGTGATCCCGGAACCTCTTGGGCACCTCGGTCTTGCGGCCCTTGACGACGATGTCCACGCAGAACTCCGATCCCTCGTGCTGACGCCGATCCGGGTGCTACCGAATCGGGCTGAGACCCAGCTGGACCAGCCAATCCACTGCCGGCCCCCGCTCCACCGCGAACGGCGGAAGCGACTGGCCCTCACCTCACTTCCTCCCCATCAGGGACGGTTGAAACCCCCTGGAGCCTCATCGAACACCTCACAGGGGGTTTTCGCCTCCCCAGGCGGATAAGTGGGTATGACCCGATGCTGTGGCCTGGTCGTCAAGCTGTTGCACCCTGTCTACCCTCCAGCGAGTGAAACATGGGTAAATACCTGGACAACACCCCTCGTACGGCGCATCCTTTGCTCACTCTCCGTGCCTGCAGCCGCCAGGAGCAGCCGTGCCGCCCACCTCCACGACCCCCCGTCCGCAGACCGCCCAGGGCCCGTTCGCCCACGCACTGGCCGGCCTCCTGGACGTCCTGCTGCCGGCCCGCTGCGCCGGCTGCGGCACCGACCGCAGCCAGCTCTGCCCCGTCTGCCGCCGCGCGCTGGCCACCGCCCGGCCCGGGCCCACCGCGCTGCCCTGGGTGCACGCCGCCGCCCCGTATGCCGACCCGGTACGCCAACTGCTGCTCGCCCACAAGGAACGAGGGGCCCTTCGGCTGGCCGGCCCGCTGGGCGACGCGCTCGCCAGGGCCGTGCGCTCCTCGCTCGGGCCGCGTGCCGGGCTCGCGCCGCTGCTGCTGGTCCCGATGCCCTCCGCCCCGGCCGCCGTCCGCGCCCGCGGCCACGACCCGACGCTGCGGCTGGCCGACGCGGCCGCCAGGTCCCTGCGCCGGTCGGGGCTGGACGCCCGTGCGGCGCCCCTGCTGCGGCACACCCGCCCGGTCGCGGACCAGGCCGGACTGTCCGCCGCCGAGCGGCGGCGCAACCTGCACGGCGCGCTCACCGTACTGCCGCGCGCGGCCTGCCGGTTGAAGGGGCGTCAGCCGGTGCTGGTGGACGACCTGGTGACCACCGGCGCCAGCCTGGCCGAGGCCGCGCGGGCCCTGACCGCCGCCAGGCTCGCCCCGAAGGCCGCCGCCACCGTCGCGGCCGCCGTCCCGCGCCCGCGGGCCTCGGCCCGGCTGGACGGCGGGCCCCAGTCCGGGTAGACGGCGGGCCGCAGCCCGGGTACGACCCCGGCCCTCAGCCCGGGTAGACGAAGGCGGACGCCCGGAAGCTCGGGTTGACCTCGCGCCACTGACTGTTGACGAGCCGGTACACCTTGCCGTCCGCGGCCTGCCGCGCCAGCACCGGCTTGACCTCCTGCAGGACGTCCCCGCGTGCCTCGGACGCCGCCGCCGAGGACATCCCCTCACCGCCCTGCAGCGGGGCCTCGCTGTTCTGCGAGCCGTCGGTGCTCATGTAGTGCAGCTGCGGCAGCCGGCCGTTCTCCTTGCCCAGCACCAGCAGCTGGTCCGCCTCCGCCCAGGACACCGAGGCGACCTCGGTGAGCAGCGGCGCGGCCGGGCGCAGCCCGACGACCTGCGCGGTCGGCGCGTCCTTGCTGCCGCCGTGGACCACCAGGCCCAGCCAGAGCGAGCGGGTGCCGCGGACGTCCTTGAGCACCAGGGCGACCCGGACGCCGTCGGAGGAGACCTTGAGGTCCTGCACGGTGTTCCCGTCCAGGCCCTCGACCGGCACGGTGACGGGCTTGTCGCCGCGCACCATCAGCACCCGGCGGTTCTGCGGGTCGCGGTCGACCACCCAGAGGTCGCCGCGGCCGTCCCAGCTGGGCGAGGCGAGGCCGTCCTCGGCCTTGTCCCCGGCGCGGACCGGGGTGGTGAGCAGCGGCTCGGGCATCGTCCGCACGTTGTCCGAGAGCCCGACCGTGTAGAGCTGGTGGCCGTTGGCCGCGATCGCCGCGGCGCGGGCGCCGTCCCGGGCCACCGCGATGGTGCCGAGCGGCTGCTTGCTCGGCTGCGGCTTGCCGAGCGGGCCGCGGACGGTGCTGCCCTCGGCGTCGTGGACCTCCATCAGCACACCGTCCTCGGCGCGCTGGAGGTACTGCTGGCCCGCGGACGGCCCGACCAGCGCGCCGGGGCCGGTGAACGGCACGTCGGTGCGGCTCGCCTGGCAGCCGGCTCCGCGCGGGCCCTTCAGGTCCAGCCGCTCGACCTGCCCCTTGCCCTGGTCGGCGAGGGTGTAGAAGAGCTGGGTGGCCATCCGCCGGCAGAGCATGGTGCTGCCGAGGTCGACGCCGCTGAGCACCACCCGGGCGGTGCGGCTCTCGTCCACGCTCACATGCTCGACGGTGCTGCCGGTCGGGAAGGCGGTCTGGGCCACCGGGGAGAGCCAGTCGGACGGACCGGCCACCAATGCGCGGGCGGCCGAGGTCAGCGGGTCCGTCCGGCGCCGCAGATAGATCGGGTCGGCGATCAGCACCTCCGGGGCGGCGGCCGCGGACGGGTCCTGCTTCGCGTAGAAGAAGCGGTCCACCTGGCGGTAGCTGTTGCGGAAGTTGGTCTCGTTGATGACGACGCCGTCGGGCAGCTCGGATATCCGCCACTCGCCGCCCTTCTCCCGGACGAAGGAGAACGGGAGGGCGACGTCCCGCTGGCCGTCCGCGAACCGGTAGGCGTGTTTGTCGTCCACCTCGGCGACGACCCGGCTGGAGGCCCGGATCGCGAACGACGTGTCGGCGTCGGTCACGGTCTGGCTGGACGGCACCGCGGGGTTCGCCGCGAGCACCTTGATGCCGGCGTCCGGCTTCCAGCGCATCCCCGCCTCGGCGGTGAGGTACTGGCGGGCGGTGTCGTAGCTCTCGTCCGAGGTCAGCGCGTCCAGGAAGCCGGCCAGCAGGTTGGCCGGCTTGGCCCCCTTGGCCGGACCCACCGGAAAGACCCTGACCTGCAGGTTCTTGTCGGCCGTCCCCTGCGAGAGCTCGACCTTGCCGATGCCGCCGGAGTCCGGCATCGCGGCGCAGCCGCTCACCAGCAGGGTGCCCACCACCGCGCCGGCCGCCGCGGCCAGCCGCGGCTCAGTCCTGCTGGTCCTTCGCACGCTGCGACCCCTCCATGTCCGTCCCGCCCGTGCCGACCGCGGCCTCCGCCGCCCCGGGCCCGTCCGCCTCGTCCGGCCCCGCCGTCCGCTGTGCCACCGACGGCCGCCCGGGCGTCGGGTCCACCATGACCTGGGCACCCGTGGCACCGTATCCGGCGCCCGCGGTCCGCACGTCCGAGGGGTCGGAGCGCGGCCCCTCCGGCAGCCGGGGGTTGCCGAGGCCCGGGCCGATGCTCAGCACACCGCCGAGCCCGCTGCCGAAGCCGTTGCCGGAGGCCTCCGGGGTCTCCGGGGTCTCCGGGACGGCGTCCTCCGCGGCGGTCAGCGCGGTGGCGCCGGCCGGGCGGATCGCCCGGCGGTAGGGCGTCCCGTACGTGCCGAGGCCCCGGTTGTTGCGCGAGTCCTCCGGCTCCAGCCGGAACGGCGCGCGGCTGATCTCGCCGCCGCGGGTGCGCGGCAGGGTGAGCCGGAAGTGCGAGCCGCCGCCGGGCTCGCCCCAGGCCTGCAGCCAGCCGCCGTGCAGGTGTGCGTCCTCGACCGCGATGGAGAGGCCGAGCCCGGTGCCGCCGGTGGTCCGCACCCGGGAGGGGTCGGCCCGCCAGAAGCGGTGGAAGACGCGGGAGGCCTCGCCGGGCTTGAGCCCGATGCCGTAGTCGCGCACGCCGACCGCGACCGCGCCGTCGGCCGAGCCCAGCCGGACCACGACGTCACGGCCCTCGCCGTGCTCCAGGGCGTTGACCACCAGGTTGCGCAGGATGCGCTCGATCCGGCGGGAGTCGACCTCGGCCACCACCGGCTCGCCGTCGCCGCGGATCACCACCGCACTGCCCTTGGCCTGGGCCAGCGGATCGGCGGCCTCGATCACCCGGCCGACGATGTCGCGCAGGTCCACCGGCTCGGCGTCCAGGATCGCGGCGCCGGCGTCGAAGCGGCTGATCTCCAGCAGGTCGGCGAGCAGCGACTCGAAGCGGTCCAGCTGGCCCTGGAGCAGCTCGGCCGAGCGGGCCGCCATCGGGTCGAGGTCCTCGCGGCTGTCGTAGATCAGGTCCGCGGCCATCCGCACCGTGGTCAGCGGGGTGCGCAGCTCGTGCGAGACGTCGGAGACGAAGCGCCGCTGCACCCGGGAGAGCTCCTCCAGCTGGCGGATCTGCGCCTGCAGCGCGTTGCCCATCCGGTTGAAGGACTCCCCGAGGCGGGCGATGTCGTCCGTCCCGGTGACCTTCATCCGCTCTTCCAGGTGCCCGGCGGCCAGCCGCTCGGAGATCCCGGCGGCCATCCGGACCGGGGTGACCACCTGGCGCACCACCAGCCAGGCGATGCCGCCCATCATGATCACCACGAAGACGCCGGCGGTGGCCAGCGTCCCGGTGACCAGGCCGAGGGTGTTGGTCTCCTGGCCGAAGGAGAAGACGTAGTACAGCTGGTACGGCTCATTGGTCGGGCCGGAGAACTGCGTGCCGATGGCGAGGCCGGGCTCGGTCCGCCCGCCGCTCTCGGTGCCGCGGTGGATCACGGTCGGCTGGTCGAAGATCCCGGTCTCGGAGGAGACCTTCGCCCGCAGGCTCTCCGGGATGCTGTTCGGCAGGATGTCGCCGGAGTAGCGCGGCCCGAGGCCGGTCTGCTCGGGCGTGACCGTCTGGCCGCTGCCGGGCAGCGTGGCGATCACCGAGTAGACGCCCTGCCCGCCGGCGGCGAGGTCGCCGACCTGCTTCAGCAGCCAGGTGCCGATCTCCTCGGTGGACGGGTCCGCGGTCGCGCCCACCTTGAGGCGCAGGTCCTTCGCCTCGTCGATCTTCTTCAGCTCGGTCAGGAACCCGGACTTGGCCTGGTTGCGCGCCGAGTCCTTCTTGGTGTCCAGCAGGCCGTTGCGGACCTGGGCCACCACGACCACGCCCAGGACCAGCACGACCACGACGGAGAGCAGCAGCGTGGCCGCGACCACCCGCAGCTGGATCGAGCGGCGGTACAGGGCCACCACCCGCTGGACCGGCCAGCGCAGCTGACGGGCGGCCATCGCGAACAGGGAACGCGGCCCGCGCCGGCGGCGGCTGCGCGTGGTCGAACTCAGCACGTCCCCGCGCACGGCGGCGCCCCCGCCGGTCGCGGTACCCGACGGGGTCTCGTCAGCCCGGTACATCACGTCAGCTGGGCCCGGCCTTGTAGCCGACGCCGCGGACGGTCACCACGATCTCGGGGCGCTCCGGGTCCTTCTCGATCTTCGAGCGGAGGCGCTGGACGTGCACGTTGACCAGGCGGGTGTCCGCCGCGTGGCGGTAGCCCCAGACCTGCTCCAGCAGCACCTCGCGGGTGAACACCTGCCAGGGCTTGCGGGCCAGCGCGACCAACAGGTCGAACTCCAGCGGGGTCAGCGGGATGCCCCGGCCGTCCCGCTTCACCGAGTGGCCGGCCACGTCGATCACCAGATCGCCGATGGTCAGCTGCTCGGGCGTCGGCTCCTCGGCACGGCGCAGCCGCGCGCGCACCCGGGCCACCAGCTCCTTGGGCTTGAACGGCTTGGTGACGTAGTCGTCGGCACCGGATTCCAGGCCGACCACGACGTCCACGGTGTCCGTCTTGGCGGTCAGCATGACGATCGGGATGCCCGACTCCGCCCGGATCTGGCGGCAGACGTCGATGCCGTCCCGACCGGGCAGCATGAGGTCCAGCAGCACCAGATCGGGCTTGGTCTCCCGGAACGCGGCTAGTGCCTTGTCCCCATCCGCGACGAAAAACGGCTCAAAACCCTCACCACGCAGCACGATGCCGAGCATCTCGGCCAGTGCGGAGTCGTCATCAACGACGAGGACGCGTCCCTTCATGCGTCCATCTTCTCATTACCGGATTGTGACCTGCCGCACAGCAGTCCCATTGCTCCAGAACGGCCAACAAGCCACCCGGCGAATTCCGGCCATACCGGGCGAATGACCACCGCCCGCCGCCGCCCGGCCGCCCGGGAGCCACCCCGCGGCCACCCCGCGCGCCCCCGTTGCCGTACAGCAACCGGATACCCCTGGGGCCCGTCCGAGCACCATGGCACGATGGGCGCTGCGCGCGGATGAAGATCCACCCGGCGCCGCGAACCTGAAGCCCTCCGAGGAGCAGTGATGACCGACACTCCGGGCTGGGCCTCGCCCAGCTCGTCCGAGCCGCCCCGCGACGAGCCCCGGCCCCCGGCCGACACGCCCGCCGCCGTGCCCGGGCAGTCGGTACCACCGCAGGGCGTGCCCGCCCCGCCGCCCGCCTGGGGCGCCGGCCACGGCGGCCCGCAGCCCGGCCCCGGCGGGCAGCTCCCCTACGGCCTGCCCGGCCCGTACGGCTGGGGCGTCCCGGCCAGCCCCAAGCCCGGCGTCATCCCGCTGCGCCCGCTCGGCCTCGGCGAGCTCCTCGACGGAGCCGTCTCCACCATCCGCAAGCACTGGCGCACCACGCTCGGCCTCTCGCTCGGCGTCGCCGTGGTCCACCAGGCCGCCGTCACCGGCACCCAGTTCGCCGTGAACGGCGACACCGGCGACCTCACCCCGATCCTGGGCGCGCTGGTCAGCCTGCCGCTGACGATGCTGCTCGGCGTCGTCGCCACCGCCCTGCTGACCATGGTCGTCAGCCGCGCCATCCTCGGGCAGAACGCCACCGTCCGGGACGCCTGGCGCGACGCCCGCCCCCGGATGCTCCAGCTCACCGGCCTGACCCTGCTGACCGGTCTGATCGGCGCCGGCGTCGTCCTGCTGGGCTTCACCCCGCTGATCGGCTACCTGCTCTCCGGGGCGCACGAGCCCGTGATCGCGGCGCTGCTCGTCGTGGTCGGACTGCTCAGCCTCCCGGTCGCCCTCTGGCTCTGGATCCAGCTCAGCCTGGCCGCGCCTGCGCTGATGCTGGAGAAGCAGGGCATCCTGACCGCCCTCTCCCGCTCCCGGCGCCTGGTCCGCGGCTCCTGGTGGCGGCTGTTCGGCATCAACCTGCTCAGCCAGCTGATGGCCGCCATCGTCGCCGGGATGATCAGCGTGCCGTTCACCGTCGTCGGCCTCGTGCTCGGCTTCGACGACCTGGCCGGCCAGGTCGACAACGGCGACGCCGCCACGCTGCCCGCCGCGATGCTGATCACCACCGCCGTCGCCGGCGTCATCTCCGCCACGATCACCATCCCGTTCACCGCCGCCATCGGCGTGCTCCTCTACGTCGACCAGCGGATCCGGCGTGAGGCGCTGGACATCGAGCTGGCCCGCGCCGCCGGCCTGTCCGAGTACGGCGCCACCGGCTGGAGCGGCCAGAGCGACCCCAGCGCGGCGAGGCTCTGAACCGGATGCCGAACTGGGGGGACGTTCCGCGGGCGGCCGGCGGTGCGCCGATCACCGTGCCTCGCGACCCGGCCCGCGAGGCCGCCCGCGACGAGCTGCTCAAGGCGGACTACCACCGCCACGACCCGAGCCTCCAGGAGCGGGTCTACGACTGGATCATGGACCGGATCAACGACGCGCTGGACGCCATCGCCGGCGACGGCACCAGCGGGACCACCGGGCTGGTCGTCTTCCTGGTGGTCGCCGTCCTGATCGGCGTCGGCCTCTGGTGGCGATTCGGCGCCCCCCGCCGGGCCGCCCGCACCATCCTCGACGTCTTCGGCACCGCCGGACCGCGTACCGCCGCCCAGTACCGGGCCGACGCCGAGCGGCACGCCGCCGCCGGCGAGTGGGCCGAGGCCGTCCGCGAGCAGATGCGCGCCCTGGTCCGGGCTCTGGAGGAGCGCACCCTGCTCGACACCCGCCCCGGCCGCACCGCCGACGAGGCCGCCGCCGAAGCCGGCCGCTCGCTGCCCGAGCACGCCGCCGCCCTCACCGCGGCCGCCCGCACCTTCGACGACATCGCCTACGGCGACCGCACCGCCGACCAGGCCGCCTACCAGCTGCTCCGCGACCTCGACCGGGCCCTCGAACGCGCCCGTCCGGCCCTCGCCGCGGCACCGGGAGGAGCGGCATGACCACCACCACCCCCGGACCGGCCCTCCCGCCGCAGCCCGCCGCGGCCGCTTCCCCCGCCGACCAGGCCGCACCGGCCGGCCCGGCCGGCCCGCCGCCGCAGGCGCCCGGCAGCGCCACCAGCCTGGCGCCCACCAGCCGCAGCCTCTGGCGCCGCTCCCGCTGGTACCTGCTCAGCGCCGCGCTGCTCCTGCTCGCTGCCACCGTGCTGGCCGGCCTGAACCAGGACCGCCGCTACCCCCGGCTCGACCCGCGCTCCTACGACGCCACCGGCACCCACGCCGTGGTCGCCCTGCTCCAGCGCGAAGGCCTCAAGGTCGACATCGCCGAGGACCTCACCGGGCGCCCCGCCGGCAACGACACCCTCGTCATCCCCGAGCCCGACCTGCTCACCCCCGAGCAGCTGCGCGCCCTCGCCGCCGCCAAGCACACCCGCCTGGTCCTGCTCTCCCCCGGCCCGGCCGCGCTCAGCGCCCTGGCGCCCGGCATCCGCCCCTCCGACGAGGGCGGCGGCGCCCCCTACGCGGCCGTCCGCAGCACCGCCGCCCAGTGCTCGCTCCCCGAGGCCGTCCGGGCCGGCACCGCCCACCTCGGCGGCCTGCTCTACACCGCCGGCAGCCGCGGCGAGGGCTGCTACCCGCGCGGCCACGGCTACCCGCTGGTCACCCTCCGGACCGGCAAGGACGCCGAGGTCGTCGTCCTCGGCAGCGGCGACTTCCTCACCAACGAGCTCGTCAAGAAGGACGGCAACGCCTCGCTCGCGCTCGGCCTGCTCGGCTCCCGGCCCAACGTCACCTGGCAGCTGCCCGACTACGGCGCCCTGCTCGCCGAGGGCGGGCACCGGAAGGAGCTCGGCGACTTCGTCCCCGACGGCTGGCGCTGGGGCGGCTACCAGCTCGCCGTCGCCGTCCTGCTCGCCGCCCTCTGGCGCGCCCGCCGGCTCGGCCCCGTCATCAGCGAGAACCTCCCGGTCGTGGTCCGCGCGGCCGAGACCACCGAGGGCCGCGCCCGCCTCTACCGCCGGGCCAAGGCCCGCGGCCGCGCCGCCGACGCCCTTCGCCGCGCCGCCGCGCACCGCCTCGCCCCCGCCCTGGGCGTCCCGCTCGACGCCGGGGTCCCCGACCCCACTGCGCTCTGCGCGGCCGTCCTCGACCGCCTCCCCGACCGCCCCGCCGGCGACGTCCAGGCGGTCCTGTACGGCCCGCCCCCGACCGACGACGCCGCCCTGCTGCGGCTCGCCGACGACCTCGACGCCCTCGAAAGGCAGGTACGGAAGCCGTGACCGAACAGGCCACCGCCCAGCTCCGCATCACCCCCGGCACGGCGCCCGCCACCCCCGGCACCACCAGTGACCCGCGTCAGGCGCTCACCGCCCTGCGCGCCGAGATCGCCAAGGCCGTGGTCGGCCAGGACGCCGCCGTCACCGGCCTCGTCGTCGCCCTGCTCTGCGGCGGCCACGTGCTGCTCGAAGGCGTCCCCGGCGTGGCGAAGACCCTGCTGATCCGCACCCTCTCCACCGCGCTCAGCCTGGAGACCAAGCGCATCCAGTTCACCCCCGACCTGATGCCCGGCGACGTCACCGGCTCGCTCGTCTACGACGCCCGCACCGCCGAGTTCTCCTTCCAGCCCGGCCCGGTCTTCACCAACCTGCTGCTCGCCGACGAGATCAACCGCACCCCTCCGAAGACCCAGGCCGCCCTGCTGGAGGCCATGGAGGAGCGCCAGGTCACCGTCGACGGCGAGCCGCGCGCGCTGCCCGTCCCGTTCCTCGTCGCCGCGACGCAGAACCCGGTCGAGTACGAGGGCACCTACCCGCTGCCCGAGGCCCAGCTCGACCGCTTCCTGCTGAAGCTGATCCTGCCGCTGCCCGACCGCGACCAGGAGTTCCAGGTCCTCGCCCGGCACGCCGCCGGCTTCGACCCGCGCGACCTCGGCGCCGCCGGCGTCCGCCCGGTCGCCGGCCCCGAGCACATCGCCGCCGCCCGCGAGCAGATCGCCAAGCTCACCGTCTCGCCCGAGGTCCTCGCCTACATCGTCGACCTCTGCCGGGCCACCCGGCAGTCCCCCTCGCTCTCCATCGGCGTCTCCCCGCGCGGCGCCACCGCGCTCCTGGGCGCCTCCCGCGCCTGGGCCTGGCTGGCCGGCCGCGACTACGTCAGCCCCGACGACGTCAAGGCGCTCGCCCTGCCCACCCTGCGCCACCGCGTCGCGCTGCGCGCCGAGGCGGAGATGGAGGGCGTCACCGCCGACTCCGTCATCCAGGCCGTCCTCGCCCAGACGCCCGCCCCGCGCTGAGCCGCACAGTCCCGTGGGGCGGGCGTGCGACGCCCGCCCCGGTTCTGACGACTCTCCTACCTGACGCCCCCTCCTGACGACCCCTCCTGACGACCCCGCTTCGACGAAGGAGCGCAACGCATGGCCCTCACCGGGCGTACCGCCCTCCTCGCCGCACTCGGCGCGCTCGTCGTGGGCCTGCTCCTGCCGTCCGCGGCCGGCCTCGCCGCCGTCACCGGCACCGTCCTGCTCGCCGTCGTCGTCGATCTGGTGCTCGCCGCCCCGGTCCGCAGCCTCCGGCTCGCCCGCGGTGGCGACACCAACGTCCGCCTCGGTGAGCCCGCGTCGGTCGAACTGACCGTCACCAACCCCTCCGGCCGCCCGCTCCGCGCCCGCATCCGCGACGCCTGGGCCCCGTCCGCCTGGCGGCCCGGCACCGAGCTCGCCGCTTCCCGGCACAGCCTGCGCATCCCCGGCCACGAGCGACGCCGCGTCACCACCGTCCTCACCCCGACCCGGCGCGGCGATCACCACGCCCACAAGGTGACGGTCCGTTCCCTCGGCCCCCTCGGTCTGGCCGGCCGTCAGGGCTCGCACCTCGTCCCCTGGACGGTCCGTGCCCTGCCCCCGTTCAACAGCCGCAAGCACCTGCCCTCCCGGCTCGCCCGGCTCCGCGAACTCGACGGCCGCACCTCCGTCCTGACCCGTGGCCAGGGCACCGAGTTCGACTCCCTGCGCGAGTACCTCGCCGGCGACGACGTCCGCTCCATCGACTGGCGCGCCAGCGCCCGCCGGCACACCGTCGCGGTCCGCACCTGGCGGCCCGAGCGCGACCGCCACATCCTGATCGTCCTCGACACCGGCCGCACCTCCGCCGGGCGGGTCGGCGACGCCCCGCGCCTCGACGCCTCGCTCGACGCCGCACTGCTGCTCACCGCGCTCGCCACCAAGGCGGGCGACCGGGTCGACCTGCTCGCCCACGACCTGCGCAAGCGCGTCTCCGTGGCCGGGCGGTCCCCCAGCGAGATCCTGCCGGCCTTCACCAGCGCGATGGCCGTCATGGAACCCGCCCTCTACGAGACGGACATGCGGTCGATGGTCGCCACCGCGCTGAAGATGGCACCGCACCGCTCACTGATCGTCCTGCTCACGGGCCTCGACGCGGCTCCCGTGGAGGACGGCCTGCTCCCCCTGCTGCCGATGCTCACCAAGCGACACGAGGTCGTCCTCGCCTCCGTCTCCGACCCCCGCCTGGACGAGCTGGCCGCCGGCCGCGGCACCGTCGAGGCCGTGTACGGCGCGGCCGCCGCCGAGCAGACCCGCGCCGACCGCCGCCGCACGGCCGACCGCCTCACCCGCCAGGGCATCACCGTCCTCGACGCCCCGCCCGCCTCGGTGGCCCCGGCCCTCGCCGACGCCTACCTCGCCCTCAAGGCCGCCGGCCGCCTCTGACCGGCGGCCCTCCACAGACACGCCAGAGCCCCGCTGCGCAGTGCAGCGGGGCTCTTCTGTACGCCGGCCTGCTGAGGCCGGGCGTGGGGGAGGACGGTGGTGTGTTGCCCGCGGGTGGTCGGGATCTCTTCTCACGTGCCCTCTGGATCCCTTCGGGAGGCCGTCAGGAGCTCGGCTCCGGCTCTTCAGAGGCGGCCTCTCAGGCTCTCAGCGGCCGGTCGGCGGGGGTCCCTGCAAGGCGCCCCGGAGCGACCGGCGGGACCGGCCTCTCAAGGATTGGGCCTCTGCGGTGCCAGAGCCTGAAGGCCTGGAAGAGGGCCAGTCCCTCGTGCATTCCCTGGCACCTGGACAGTCCCCGGAAATGCAAAGAACCCCCGATCCGGAATGGATCGGGGGTTCTTCGGAATGATTGTTCGGCGGCGTCCTACTCTCCCACAGGGTCCCCCCTGCAGTACCAT